>JBGMRC010000007.1:0-2730 GCA_048061075.1 bacterium
TTTTCTGGACCTTCCTGGCCCTTTTCCTCTCCATGGGCTACTCCGGGATCCTTCCGGCTCCCGTGTCCGCATGGACCGTAAATATCATCTTTCTCGTTCTCGGAACCGCGGCACTGGCGGTTTATAAAAGACCCAGGCTTATTTAGCGCTGCGCGCTAAATCAACCTGGGTCTAGTTTCTTGTTTCTTGTTTCTAGTAAAAAACCCTCCACAAATGGAGGGCTATAATAAGGTAAATGCTAATTTACTTCTCACTAGAAACTGGAAACCAGGAACCAGAAACTGCGCGCCTAAGCGCGACTAGGTTCCCATTTTCCACGAACTCAGGTATTTTACCTGTTCCTCGGTAAGTACATCTATTTCCAGACCTATGGCCTCAAGCTTCAGGCGAGCTATCTCTTTGTCTATGGACTCGGGGACTCCATAGACTTCCTTTTTCAGGGTGTCGGCTTCCTTCAATATGTATTCGGCGGCCAATGCCTGATTCGCGAAACTCATGTCCATTACGCTGGACGGATGGCCCTCGGCTGCCGCCAGGTTGATCAGTCTTCCCTCTCCCAGTACGTAGATCCTGTTCCCCCCGGGGAGTGTGAATTCCTCAACAAAATCCCTTATGGGCCGGCGAGAAGTCGTGATGCGTTCCAGGCTCTTGAGATCAAGTTCCACATTGAAGTGGCCCGAATTTGAGACTATGGCTCCGTCCTTCATCTTCAGGAAGTGCTCTTCCCTGATCACGTGGATATTACCGGTAACCGTACAGAAGAAATCACCTTTTAGGGCTGCTTCCGCCATAGGCAGGACTTCAAAGCCGTCCATGACAGCCTCAAGGGCCCTGATTGGATCGATTTCCGTGACCATCACTCTCGCGCCCATCCCCTGGGCACGCATGGCAACACCCCTTCCGCACCATCCATATCCCACTACTACGAAAGCGCTGCCTGCAATGAGGCGGTTGGTAGCACGTATGATACCGTCTACAGTGCTCTGACCGGTGCCGTAGCGGTTATCGAAAAGGTGCTTGGTGTCGGCATCATTCACGGCAATGATGGGATACTTCAGCACACCTTCGGCAGCCATGCTTCTGAGTCTGATCACGCCGGTAGTTGTCTCCTCAGTTCCGCCCTTTACTCCCGCAAGAACATCGCTCCTCTCGGAATGGAGCACTGATACCAGGTCAGCGCCGTCGTCCATTGTGATATCAGGTTTTAAGTCCAGCACGCTCTGTATATGGGAATAGTAAGTATCGCTGTCCTCTCCCTTGATCGCGAAAACAGGTATTTCATCGTTGATCACAAGCGAGGCTGCTACATCATCCTGGGTGCTCAAAGGATTGGACGCACAAAGGGCTACCTGGGCCCCGCCTGCCTTGAGGGTCTTCGCAAGCTGGGCTGTTTCGGTCGTCACGTGAAGACAGGCGGCAAGGCGAATACCCTTCAGGGGCTTTTCAGCCGAGAACCTCTCTTCGATCAGGCCCAGAACAGGCATGCTCTGTGCCGCCCACTGGATCCTTGACGAACCTTTCTCAGCCAGCGATGGCTCTCTGATATCATACTGCATCGATCCCTCCTATACGCCGACGGCCTTCTTAAGGTCCTCCACCCGGTCGGTGTTTTCCCAGGTAAACTCAGGCTCCTCTCTGCCAAAGTGGCCGTATACCGCCGTTTTTTTGTATATTGGCCGAAGCAGATCGAGTTCCTTGATTATCTTCCGCGGCTGCAGAGGAAAAATATCAATTACCGCCGCGGCGATCGTGTCCGGGGCAATTTTAGCAGTGCCGAAGGAATTGATCATAACCGAAACCGGATCGACAACTCCTATGGCATATGCTATCTGAACCTCACACTTATCGGCCAGTCCAGCCGCTACTATATTCTTTGCGATATATCTGGCCATGTAGGACGCGGACCTGTCTACCTTCGAAGGGTCTTTACCGGAAAAACAGCCGCCGCCGTGGCTGCCATGGCCTCCATAGGTATCCACTATGATCTTCCTGCCCGTCAGTCCCGTATCGCCCATTGGCCCTCCAATGACGAATCGGCCAGTGGGATTAATGTAGTATTTAGTGTCTTTATCCAGCATATCGGCAGGGAGGGATTTTTTTGCTACTTCCTGGATTATTCCCTCACGCAGAACATCGTTAGACACATCAGGTGTATGCTGTGATGAAATAACTACTCCGTCGATACGAACCGGGCGACCATCCTTGTATTCAACGGTCACCTGTGATTTCCCATCGGGCCTGAGAAAGTCCAGGACACCCTCGTTTCTGCACTGAGAAAGCCTTTTAGTTAAACTGTGCGCATACACGATGGGCATGGGCATAAGCTCCCGGGTCTCGTTACACGCGTAACCGAACATGAGTCCCTGGTCGCCTGCCCCCCCGGGGTCCACGCCCATGGCAATATCGGGAGACTGGCGATGTATAGATGTCATTACACCGCAGGATTCCCAGTCGAACCCCATATCCGAGTTCATATATCCGACTTCCTGGATCACTGAACGGGCTACTTCCGGTATCTCCACATATGTTGAAGTGGTTATCTCTCCCGCAACGAACACCAGACCTGTGGTCACAAGGGTTTCCACAGCAACTCTGCATTCTGGATCATCCTTTATCATTGAATCGAGGATGGCATCTGATATCTGATCTGACACCTTATCCGGATGCCCCTCGGTAACAGACTCCGAGGTGAAAAGGTAATTTTTCATGCTCATTTCCGCGCTCCTTGTA
>JBGMRC010000007.1:2830-19286 GCA_048061075.1 bacterium
AACAGACTCCGAGGTGAAAAGGTAATTTTTCATGCTCATTTCCGCGCTCCTTGTAATTTAATTGCCGAACCGTTGGTATTTATCAGATTAAGGGTTGTTATTCAAGGAGTAATGGTCCAAGAACCGACGTTAACGGTCCAAGGTCCAAGATCCAAGATCAGTTGGAAAGATGAAGAGCATATTATATTGATCTTGGACATTGGATCTTGGACCTTGTGCCCTGGACCTTGGCCCTTGGATATTGGATCAGGGTTTAATTTTCCCCAAACCCCGTATTTACAAGATCTGCCAGCACCTTTACCGCTTCATCCGCATCAGAACCTTGAGCCTCGATCATGATCCTGTCACCCTTTGCAGCCGCCAGTGTTAAAACACCCATGATGCTCTTGCCGTTGACGCGCGCATTTCCTTTATACACCCAGATCTCACTGTCATAGGTGGAGGCTTCCCGGACAAATCGGGCCGCAGCCCGGGCGTGCATCCCAAGCCTGTTTATGACAGTTACTTCCACGGTAACCACGTTAACTCCAATCCGAAACCCATCCATACGAGGATCAATACCACCACGAACACTACCGAAAAGGTCCTGAATGTGCCCCATCCTCTGGAAAAGAGCAGCAGAGATAATCCGAATATGATGAAGCTGAAGGCGGGAAACGCAAATCTGAAGGCAGCCAGACCCAAAAGGAATCCCAGGGCAGGGATGATTATCAACTGTGCCCCTTGCACAGTGCCCCTGAAGTTCCTGTCCGAAATAAAATCCAGGGGGTTTCTGGCGTTATCAAATCCTTTGCCAAGCAGGGTCCACCTGGTCCACAGGTTGAATATATTGAACGATACGAGAATATACACTATCCCCAACCAGGGCGTGTGCAGTGAGATCCCCAGTCCGATAATAATGAACATGGGTCTCAATGACCCCCAGAAGAGACTGTCGCCCAGAGCTGCCAGAGGACTCATGAGGATATCCTTGGCCGAGATACTTCCAAGGGGATCTCCTTCCTTTTCAAGGCGGGCGACAACACCGATAAGATATGGGGCCATAAATGGGTGCGTATTGAAAAAGCCCAGGTGCCTTCTCAGAGCGCTGCGCGTGTCGTCCTCCACATTTCTTTCCAACCAGCCTGATATTGAATAAAAGAAGCCCAGGCCCTGCAGATGGCGGAAACTCCAGGATCCCTGGAGGAAAAGAGATTTCAGCACAAACTCTGCCTTGTCTTTGAATGACAGTTTCATAGCCTTATACCCAGACTGACAAGGACACCCGCAGCCAGTCCAAATGTAAAACCCAGCCAGGCCTTTCCCCTGACCTTCCCCGACGTCAATCCTGCCAGTCCTACGAAAAAAGGAGCAACACCGGCACCAGCAAGGAGGAGCGAGATCCTGGGAAAGGCGCTAAACAGGTAAGAACAGATGGTCACAAGGAAAATACCGGCGAGGAATAGAGAAACAGTATTCATAAGAAAGGACCTTCCCAGAGAAATAATATGTATTGCCCTGGCAGCCCGGAACTTTTCGAGTCGTACGTAAGCGGTAGCTCTTGTGACAAGACGCTCGTTGGACCTTCTCCATGAAAGATCCACTACCCTGTCAACGACAGCTGATGGAAGGGAGAGGATAATAGCAGCTGAGGCGCTCTGCACGGTTCCCAGTCCAAAGCGGGCTGTAACGGCTGTGATCAATACCGCTATCAGGGATGGATATAGAGGATGGTAGGGAACATGAGCCCCCACCGGCAGGGAACGCAGAAAAAGGAGTTCATACACCAGCCCGATGAATACGGCCTCGTTGGGGTATCCCAGAAGCAAGCCCAGTATAGGGGCTGCCACGATAGGCCTTGAGACCATAAACTGTCCAAAACATGTCCTGTCCAGACTCACAACCCCGCCGAAGACAGCGGTTATGAGCAGTGGGACAAGGAACTCGCTCACCTGCGGATATCCTCATGGCAAACCAGCTTGAAAAGATCGTGGCATCGTCCATCCGGAACATCTCTAACCTCGAGAGCGATCCCCATATCATGAAGCTTTTTCACCAGGGTGATGTCATTCTTGTTAAGAAAGACAGAGGGAGTGATCTGGTGCCCACCTCGGAGATTGTGGATATTCCCAACATTAATATTTCCCATGCTAAAGCCGTTTTCGACTGCTGAGACAAGGGAATTGAGGGAGTTAAAAAGGATCATAACCCTGCTCAGTCTGTCTGATGTCAGCGCCTCGGAGAGTTCAGCCGTTGCGATAATACGGAGCCCCAATCCAGAAGGCAATATCATACGCATGAGACGGCATCTTGACTCATCCAGGTATAATTCGTCGTCTACCACATAAATGGCATCCGCCCCTACAAAGGGAACCCAACCCTCCACTATCTGGCCGTGAATAAGTCGGTCGTCAACTCGCGCGAGAACAACGGGCATACCTAATCTCCGGAGAGGTATTCCGCGGCAACCTTTATATGGTCCCTGCCGTAATCCCTCAGCACTGCGGCTGCCTGCCTGATATTCAGAGAGCTATCCAGATTGTAAAGTTTCGTGAGCATGGGCAGATTAACACCGGTAACGACCTCCGTCCGGCCTTCCCTCAAAAATGAGAGGCTGATATTTGAAGGCGTTCCTCCGAACATATCCACAAGAAGCAAACAGCCGTTCTCTCCATTAACCTCATTGATGGCCTTTTCGATCTCATCTCTTATCTTGTCCACATCATTCGATGCTTCTACTGAAACATATGCTATATTTTTCAGCCGACCGGTGATGAGTGAACACGTTTCCATAAGCGCCTGTCCCAGATCTCCGTGCGTAACAAGCACAACACCAAACTTCGCAGCCATGGCTCAACCGCCCTCCTTGATATCGCGGTGGCGAACCTGAAGATTTGCCGGCTCGCTGGCCCTGAATCTCTCAGCCAGCCTCTGAAGGACAACAACAGACCGGTGCCTCCCCCCTGTGCATCCCACAGCCACAGTAAGGTAGCCCCTGCCCTCCGATGCATACCTGGGAATCATCTCCTCAATAAAATCGCCCAATCTCCTGATGAAATCAAGTGTTCCAGGGGAATCCTCAACGTACTTGATCACCTCTTTCTGCGTGCCATCCTTTCCCCTCAACCCATTCACAAAAAAGGGATTGGGCAGGAATCTGACATCGAAGACCAGATCGGACTCCTTGGGGATCCCGAACTTATATCCAAAGGAGATAAACGTAAGCAGCATCCCGGCTTCTCTGTCGGGATCACTGAAACGATCCCTCAGAAGGGTTTTTAGCTCATGTGGCGAAAGGTCTGACGTATCCAGGACCAGATCTGAAACATTAACGATACTCTGCATGAGCTCAGATTCACGGCTTATCGACTCGGAAAGCGGCATATGGGCATCGAGAGGATGGACGCGACGAGTCTCGCTGAACCTTCTCTGAAGGACCTCAGGAGACGCGACCAGGCATACGACGTTAACCTCATACCCTGATTTTGACAGTGAATCCAGAACGGCTGGAAACCGGTGAAACAGTTCCCTTTCCCTGCTGTCCATCACCATGGCAGCACGCCTGAAATCGATGTGACCCTCTTTGACGAGACTTATAAATGATTCCAGGAGTTCCACTGGAAGATTATCAACAGTATAAAAGCCCAGGTCCTCAAGGGTCTTTAATGCGACGCTTTTGCCGGCACCCGAAAGACCTGTGATTATCACAAAGCTGGTTTTGCTCATTCCACAGATTCCAGGTCAGGTTTTTTCTTCTTCATGTTCACACTTTCCATCCTCCTGAAAAACTCCGCATCGAATTCCTGAGCGGCATGATATCCCATTCTCTTCAGAAGGTGGTTCCTGGCGGCGACTTCCACAATGAGTGTGAGGTCTCTGCCCGGGCGTACCGGGATCTGCAGATATGGGATCTCGACTCCGAGAATTGAATATGTGTACTCAGTAAGTCCCACCCTCTCCACATCGAGACCCTCTTCCCACTCAATGAGCTCCACAACGTGCTCCACTTTCTTGGTTGTCCTGATGGATGAAACACCGTACAGATCTTTAATATTTATGATCCCGAGTCCTCTTATCTCCATATGATACTTGATGAGGTCCGCGCCACTGGCAAACAGAACGCCAGGGACTTTCCTCTTTATGATCACCACATCATCAGCAACAAGTCGGTGGCCCCTCTCGACCAGTCCCAGGGCGCACTCACTCTTACCGATACCGCTCTTGCCCATGAAAAGAATTCCCACACCATGAACATCCACCATACAGCCATGTATGGACGTCTCCGGCGCCAGAACATCTTCAAGATAGATCGTAACCGTTCTGATGAGCGTTGAGGAGATCTCGGTTGTCCTGAACAGAGGTACCTTACACCTGTTGGCCATATCGATCAGGTATTCCGGGATATCAAGGCCTTTTGTAACAATGAGGCACGCGATACCCGCTGAGCACAGTTCCTCAAGGCGTTTTCTGGCCAGTTTCTTCTCGAGGGTTGAAAGGTAGGAGATCTCTGTTTCGCCGAGAACCTGAACCCTCTCAGGATGAAGCTGGTCGAGGTAGCCTGCCAGGGCAAGTCCGGGTTTCTGGATCCGGGCGATCCTGATATGTCTGTCGAGTCCTTCTCTGCCGGCGAGGAACTCAAGGTTGAGGTCCTCGCGGTTGTGATCGTAGAAGTATTGAACCGTTATGCTGATCATTCAGCTCTGGTCAGGAATGTGGTGTGCTGCAGTAGTCAAGCCTGAAAATGCGCCATCAGGCCGGGAATTTCAAGCCTCCTCTGAAATTGGCCTCAAGTTTAGCATTAACTATTATATAAAATCCAACTAGAACTAGAAACTAGAAACCAGAAACCAGAAACTCGCTCAAGCCCTCAGGCTGTTAAAATCAGCACTGCGAATCCTCTTTAGAGATTGTTTTATATAGCATCTCGACCCCGCTGGCATTCAACAGCTCCTCACGGCATACCTTGTTTTTTATGATCCGGGATATTCTGGCCAGAGCCTTAAGATGTTCCCCGGCGGAATCTTCTGGTGCTACCAGCAGGAAAAAGAGATACACAGGCTGGCCATCGGCAGAATCGAAATCAATACCCTTCTTTGAGCGGCCGAAAACGATCAATATCCTCTCGAGGCCCGCCAGACGCCCGTGGGGAATCGCCACTCCATGACCGATCCCTGTGCTGCCCAGTTTCTCGCGCTCGACGAGTACCTGAACAAGGGCTTCCGAATTCTCGATCTTCTTCATATCAGCCAGGTGAGATGAAAGCTCTCTGAGGACATCCTCCAGATTGCCGGCTGAAAGATCCTGCAAAATATCTTTTGGGGTAAGGAAATCTACTATTTTCATGGCACTGTCAACCTAATCTTCAAGGTGGGGCTCGATGAGTCCGTACTGGCCGTCATCACGGGTATAGATCACATTCAGTTGGCCGGTCAGAACGTTATTGAAAAGAAGGAAACTCTTATTCATGAGCTCCATCTGCATTACTGCCTCGTCCACTGTCATGGGTTTTAAGATCAGCTCTTTATGCTGGATTATCTTCTGATCAGTAGTTGAAACAGCTGGTTCTGCCAGGACGGAGTGTCTGGCCTTGAAGACCCTGATCTGGTCTCTGTCTTTTTGCCCAACGATCTTTTCGCGGTATTTCCTGACCTGCCTGTCAAGTTTGTCCAGGACAAGGTCAATCGAGGAATACATATCGTTGGTCTCCTCCTTACCCTTTATTATTATACCGTTTGCCGTAACCGTGATCTTGGAAATATGTCTGTACTTCTCAACCTGAAAGACAACCTGGGCGGAGACCGGTTCACTCAGAGGTTTTAGAACCTTGCCCAGTTTCTCCTCAACATAACTGCGCAGGGCATCGCTTTGCTCCATCTTTTTGAACGATACCTCAATCTGCATTTAGGAACCTCCCACTATTCGCTATTTGAAAATAAAGTGTGGACGTAACCACAGTTAATTCACAAAGTCAACCCTAACCTGAAATTGATCGTCACATCTTCTAAAGCATCAGATCACCGTTCTCAGGTTATGTTTTTTCTCCTGGATGAAGGCAGAAGCTTCATGGCTTCACGGTACTTGGCCACTGTCCTCCTCGCGATATCTATACCCTCCAGTTTAAGCATATCTGATATCGCCTGATCACTCAACGGTCTTGCTGAATTTTCAGCATCTATCACATCCCGGATCTTGGCCCTCACGCTCTCGGAGGCTATCATCTCTCCTGAAACGGTCTGGATCCCAGGGTTGAAGAAGTACTTAAGTTCGTACAATCCCTGCGGACAATGCAGGTACTTCTGGGTTGTCACTCTGCTGACGGTTGATTCGTGCACATTTATATCTTCAGCAACATCTCTCAGGACCATCGGCTTTAAGTACCGGACACCCTTCTCGAAAAAAGCCTTCTGCTTTTCAAGAATGCTTTTAGCAACCTTGTAGATAGTCCGCTGCCTCTGATCGATGCTCTTTATCAACCACGATGCCGATCTGACCTTTTCGAGGAGGAATTCCCGGTCTTTCTGGGACATCGTGGCTCCTCTTTTCAGGAGTTCCCGGTAATAACTGTTTATTCTGAGCTTCGGCATACCGTCATCGTTGAGGGTAAGGACCCATTCATCTTCCATTTTGAACAAAAAGACATCCGGTGTAATAAATATGGAATCCGCCCCGCCAAAGGGTCTGCCGGGTTTTGGTTCAAGCTGCTTTAAGCTTTCATAAGCAAGAATCACATCATCTTTGGAAACCTGCAGCGACCTTGCAACGGTGTCGAAGTCACTTTTTGAGATCGCATCCAGATGATTCAGTGCCAGCTCTTCCACCAGAGATCCCTCAAGCCCCAGCTGCCTGACCTGGATCATCAGACATTCCTCCAGGTTCCTGGCGCCGACACCGGGCGGATCGAATCCCTGGATAATTTCAAGCATCCCCGGGCCAAGCCCCTGTGCCACCTTTCCAAGGGGCTCCATGAGCTCCTCAATGGGAGAAACAAGATAACCGTTTTCGTCCAGGTTACCAATGATCACGGTACCCACCGCAACCTCTTCCGGGCCGGTGTGGGTCATCTTCAACTGCCACTCAAGATGTTCGGCAAGTGTCTCTGGCCGGCTGATCATTGCCTCGAACTGCGGTTTTTCCTGCTCCTCCCTGATGAAATAGGGTAGATTCTGGTTGGATTCCAGGTATTCTTCCCAATCAGACACATTGTCAGGAATGGACAGGATATGGACTTCCTCCTCGCGATCGGACTTTTTCCTGTCCTTCTCTTCAGGCGGAGTCTCAGGTTGATCGATGGAGAAGGAACCCGGGGCCTCTGTGGTCTCAGCCTCATCGAGAACCGGGTTCTCAAGCAGTTCCTGATTGACCATCTCAAGCAGTTCCATGCGTGACAGCTGAAGCAGCTTGATGGCCTGTTGAAGCTGTGGGGTCATCACCAGCTGCTGTGTCTGCTTGAGCTGCATCTGTAACTTCAGGTTTGACATTAATATCCCGTCACATTAAAGGGTACCCGACCGTCAGACGTCTCCATCTCACACGATCAGAGCTCATACACATGAGCAAGCATCGAAGCCTGCTTTACAGACTGAATTCTTCCCCAAGATAGACCTTTCTCGCCCTTTCACTTCCAGCGATCCTTTCCGGATCGCCCTCTTCCAGGATCCTTCCTTCTGCCAGAATGTAGGTCCTGTCGGTGATTCCCAGTGTTTCCCTGACGTTGTGATCCGTTATGAGCACTCCGAGTCCATGCTCCTTCAGACTGAGGATCAACTCCTGGAGCTCGGTAACAGTTATAGGGTCGATTCCCGCAAAAGGTTCATCGAGGAGAAGATACGATGGCCTGGGAACCAGGGCCCTTGCTATCTCCACCCTCCTCCGCTCGCCCCCTGAAAGGGACGATCCAAGGTTGTTTTCCAGATCCGCTATACCCATGATTCCCATGAGCTCCTCTGAAAGGGCTTCCTGATCTCTTCTTGGTACTCCAACAGCCTCCATAACGGCCACCAGGTTATTCCTGACCGACATCCCTCTAAATATGGAAGGCTCCTGCGGAAGGTAGCCCAGACCTGATCTGGCCCTTCGGTGAATGGGCCAGGCCGAAATCTCGTTTCCGTTGAGGAATACCTGCCCCCCGTGGGGCTTGACGAGACCCGCGATCATGTAGAAAGTCGTAGTCTTCCCCGCCCCGTTGGGGCCGAGGAGCCCCACAACCTCCCCCGGAGTCAGGTAAAGAGAAACTCCATCTACTACTGTTCTTTCCCTGTAACGTCTTATGAGTGAAACGGCCCTGAGCTCTTTCATCTCATTAAGGTCTCGGGAATATGACAGCATCGACCGATCCAGTAAAACTCGCGATACCTGTATCCAGGTTGTAAATGATCCTGGAGGCGCTGATACTTTCTGTACCCCTCTCGAACCGTGTCTTCCCTGTCAATACTACCCTGGAGTTCTCAAGGTCAAATTCAGCACGTTCGGAATAGATGCTGTCATCCTCCTTCTTGAGGACAACATTCCCCAGAGCGACAACCCGGGCTATGGAATCCGGTTCAGGTTCAGACGAGAACAAAGTCAGAGCGTCACTGCTGATAGTTATCGAATCTTTCCTGAGGGTTACGTTTCCACGAAATTTGATATTACCCGAAGACTCATCTATGGTCATGGATTCCGACTGTATCTTCAGATCGTCCTGCGCCAGTGAACTGCCGTGGATGAAAAAAACGGCCGCGACGCATAAAACTGCCGAAAATACCCGCCTCTTCGCTTTCATTGAAGATCGCCTCCCGTCTTCCATAGAACGCTAACATCGCCGTTTAAGGCAAAAACTCCGGACTCTATCCAGTGCTCCAACATGTCCGCGCGTACTATCATCGATCGGTGTTTGAGAGTAACCCTTCCCCAGGCTGTGATCCTGGACTCATCACCGTTCCACTCCAGTGTGGGGGCTATAAAGCTGTAGCCGGAAAGGGTTCGAATGAGCACGTTACCCTCTAGTGTGAGCACCTTTTTCCCGGTAAAAAATCTTCCCCTGTCACCATCCACCGTTATCAGATTCTTCCCCTCCTCGAACAAACGCGCAGCTACCTGTTCAAGAACGATCTCAGTTTCACCGTCATAGACGGCCTCGGCAGCAGCTATCTCCCACGTTCCCGCATCTCCTTCATGTACCAGAGTGAAGCCGCTGATCTGAACCGACCGTGAGGCGGCCAAAGAACCGGTAAAAGTAGAAATTTGAGCCGCTGACGTTACGATCAACGTCGCCATCAATATACGGAGCCACCCTTTGTTACGGGTTCTTTCCCACAAGATCATGTTTTAAGGTACCACAGAAATAATGCAAAAGGAAGATAATGGCGTGGAAGTTGCATATGGCGTTCTGCAATAATAAAGCGGAGGTCCAAGATCATTGAATTTAGTATTTTGGAAATTGGAGATTGGAAATTGGGTTTAGATCATTAGAGCATTGGAGATTAGATCATTAGATATTGGAAATTAGATATTAGAAGTTGTTGGTTGTTAGTTGTTGGAACGCTAGAAACCAGAAACCAGAAACTAGAAACTCGTTATACAAGATACTTTGAAATTACATCATCCCAAAGTCCCTGTGCCTTGAGGATAAATTCTATTAGTTCCCTTACTGCGCCGCCGCCGCCGGGGGCAGAGGTTACGAGATCCGCCCTTGTTCTGACTTCCTCCACACCATCAGAGACGGCGCAACCCAATCCCACCCTTTGAACTATCGGGATGTCAATCAGATCGTCGCCTATATAAGCGATTTCCTGAGCGGTGAGTCCAGTTTCAGACAGTAAGGAATCGAGGGCCTCGCCCTTGTCTACAGCGCCCTGGTAAAGGTAGTCCACACCCAGTTCATCGGATCTTCTTTGAACCGCGTCGCTGGTTCGTCCTGTGATGAATGCGATCATGAGTCCTGCCCTTTTGGCCAGTTTTATCGCATGTCCGTCCCTGACATGAAATGATTTGATTTCCTCACCTGATGATGTGTATGTGATACTCCCATCAGTCATGACGCCATCAACATCGAAAGCGATAACCTTTATTGATTTGGCTACTGTTACAATGTAATCAGAAACATTTGTCAGTGGAATCCTCCATTTTCAGCTAATAAATTAAGAACACTGCTTACACTGAGTATCTAAATGCATAACACACCTATTTCTCTGCAAAGCCCATAATTGACTTGCGAAAAGACGGAACTAAATCTCTTATATGTGCACCGATAAGGAGTATTTTTTGCCAACCTTTTAGAACTCTGACAGATTTGATATGCTTTGTTTGAATATTCTTGAACCCACCTTCACTTAATAATACTTCCAATTCTCTTTTTGTAAATTCCCGATTATGTCTATCCGGGAAAAAAGAGTATCCTCTATATTTTTTTGGTGCTGCATGAATGTAATTGTCCTTGTAATCCCATGTAATATTCTTGCCACGTATGATTCGGCTCCTGTTCCTGAAACACACGACATTCGGCACATCAACTTCCACAAGGCCCCCTGTTTTAAGGACTCTGTATATTTCCCTGATAATATGCAGGTGGGAGTGTGTGAAATGTTCGAGGACCTGACAACACGTCACAGCGTCAAACCAGTTGTCCGGATAAGGGAGATTGTCTACTTCAGCATTACACAGCTTAAAATGGATTTCCCTGTCCCTGAAGAAACTTGTTATCTCAGGATTTAATTCAATGAAATCCACTGCATGACATTCGTGACCGAACTCATGAAAAAGAGTTACCAATAACCCAGGCCCAGTTCCTATATCAAGCACTCGTCTGGCACCTTGGAGCGCAAAAATAATATCGCAGAATCGATCTATGCTATCGCTAAAGCGCTTTTCCATACTGGGGTCATCCAGATCATATAGTCTTCCCGCTTCTCGAAGTGCCATTGTCCTTTTTTTTATCTGCCGTTTGCTTAGACGTTGCGATGTCATTCTCATATACTCAATAACAGAGTTAGTGACCCTCAAAATGATCCGGAAACTATTTTAGGCGATCCCCGCACGCAAGATATCATGTAAATGGAGTACGCCTTCAATTGTTCCATCTCCACCTATTATTACCAGACTTGTAATACTTCTGCTTTCCATTATCTGGAGCGCTCGAGCAGCCATGGCACTTCCTTCGATTGTCTTGGGATCTGTTGTCATTACGTGACCCGCAGTGAGGGAGAAAATATCTTCCTCAGTTTCCATAATTCTCCTGAGATCGCCATCGGTTATGATCCCAACCAGCCTTCTACTTTCGTCCACAACTGTAGTGAAACCCAGCTTCTTGGACGTAATTTCGAAAAGTGCTTCTTTCATTTTCGCGCTGTCGGTTACGACCGGGATTTCTTCTCCAGAGTGCATGATATCTTCTACGATCTTGAGCTTTCGTCCAATGGCGCCATCGGGATGGAAGAGCGCAAAATCTTCCTCTGTAAAGCCCCGAAGCTCAAGTAGCGCCACAGCCAGAGCATCTCCAAGGGCCATAGTGACCGTCGTGCTGGCAGTAGGCGCAAGGCCCAGCGAACAGGCTTCTTCCTTCACTGAAATATCGAGGATCACATCGGCCCTCTTTGCCATCCTGGATCCCTTGACCCCCGTCATGCAAATGACGGGAATACCCAGCCTCTTCACCGCGGGAAGAAGCCTCACGATCTCTTCGGTCTCACCGCTGTATGTGACAGCTACCAGTATATCTCCTCTCATCAGCATACCGAGATCGCCGTGTCCCACCTCGGCCGGGTGTACGAAAAGAGCCGGCGTTCCGGTACTGGCGAATGTAGCCGCTATTTTGCGGCACACCAGCCCTGACTTTCCCATGCCGGCGAAAACCACCCTGCCCTCGCAGGATGACAGGATCTGGATCGCCTTTACAAACTCCTCTCCCAACCTGCTGCCCACAGCTGATAACGACTTTTCCTCGATATCCAGGACTCTCCGGGCGCTATCCAGAACGGACCGCATATCTACTTTACTCAAACCCCACCTCCGGCATGTTTTTCGTCCAGCTCGCGGAGGGTTGCCAGAAGTTCTTCCAGGTCATCCAACGGCCACATATTGGGTCCATCACAGGGAGCGTTATCAGGATCCGGATGAACTTCCATGAAGAGACCGTCAATACCGCAGCCCACAGCGGCCCTTGACAGATAGGGTACGAATTCCCTCATCCCCCCCGATCTATCCCCCAGGCCTCCCGGTAACTGGAGGCTGTGGGTCACATCAAAGACCACGGGTATGCCCATTCCCCGTATGATCGGGAAGGAGCGGTAATCCACTACAAGGTTGTTGTAGCCGAAAGTAGTGCCCCTTTCGGTAACAAGGAGCCCGTCCCCGGCCCTGACTTTTCCCTTTATCGCCTCAACCTCCCATGGTGACATGAACTGCCCTTTTTTAACGTTCACCGGCAGCCCGGTTTCCGACGCCGCGGCAAGGAGGTCCGTCTGGCGGCTCAGAAAAGCCGGCACCTGGAGAAGATCCAGGACCTGGGCCGCGGTATCTACCTGGCCGGCTTCGTGAATGTCAGATGTAACCGGAACATTGAACTCATCCTTTACAGCAGCGAGCACCTCAAGTCCCACCTCAATGCCGGGGCCTCTGAACGATGCCACCGAGGTCCTGTTGGCCTTGTCGAAGGATGACTTGAAGATAAGGGGTATCCCCGTTTTAGAGCAGATAGTCGCAAGCGATTCGGCGATCCGGAGCGTGTCATCGCGGCTCTCGATCACGCACGGTCCCGCTATCAGTACCAGGGGCGCGCCGCCGCCCACCGTTACTTTCCCTACCTTGACTACACCTGCTATTTTGAGTAGTTCAGGAGATGTCATTTTCAGGAGTCCTTTGAATTCAGGCTTGCTTTTATGAACCCGGCAAACAGGGGATGCGGGGCCCAGGGCCTGGATTTGAACTCGGGATGGAACTGGCAGCCCAGGAAGAAAGGATGGTCTGCGAGCTCAACCATTTCAACCAGACGTCCGTCCGGCGAGATACCGGAGATCTTCAGGCCGCTGCTTTCCATGGCATCCTGATACTCGGGATTGAATTCATAGCGATGTCTGTGTCTTTCCGATATCTCAGCTTTTTTGTATGCGGACCTTGCCTGTGAACCCTCGGCAAGGACACAGGGAAAGGCGCCCAGACGCATCGTGCCGCCCTTATCAGTGATATCCCGCTGTTCCGGCAGGAGATCTATAACAGGATGGGGCGTCTTCGGATCGAATTCGGAACTGTTGGCCCCCTCCAGTCCGGAGACGTGCCTGGCATACTCAACAACGAAGAGCTGCATACCCAGGCAGATGCCGAAGAAGGGCTTTCCCTTCTCCCTGGCGTAGTTTATTGCCTTTATCTTGCCCTCGGTGCCCCTGTGCCCGAACCCGCCGGGGACCAGTATCCCGTCAGCCATCTCGAGGGAGTCGACGTCAGCGGCCTCCAGCTCTTCCGAGTCAACGAAATGAAGATTTACTCTGGCCTTGTTCGCAAGTCCGCCGTGAACAAGAGCCTCGTTCAGGCTCTTGTATGATTCAATAAGACCGATGTACTTTCCTACGACCGCTATATTCACTTCATGCTCGGGATTTTGCATCCCGTCCAGGATCTCCTCCCAGACCGAAAGATCAGGAGCCCTTGTCCACATGCTCAGACCCTCAACTATCAGAGCGTCCAGACCTTCGCGATTATAGACGAGTGGAACTTCGTATATACTCTTGACGTCTTTTGCCGTGATCACCGCGCGGGATTCGACATTACAGAAAAGGGCTATTTTATCCTTAATATCTTTGGCGAGGCTTCTGTCGGTCCTGCACAGGAGTATATCCGGCTGGATCCCGATCTCCCTCAACTTCTGGACCGAGTGCTGGGTCGGTTTCGTCTTCAACTCCCCCGCCGTGTCTAAATAAGGTACAAGGGTCAGGTGCACGTAAAGGACGTTATCCCCTCCCACATCTCCCCTGAATTGCCTTATAGCTTCGAGAAAGGGCAGGCTCTCAATATCACCCACTGTCCCGCCGACTTCGCAGATCAGAACATCCACACCATCGGCTGCCGAGCAGATCATCGACTTTATCTCATCGGTAATATGGGGGATGACCTGCACGGTCCCGCCCAGGTATTCACCCTGTCTTTCCTTATTTATTACCGAATCGTATATCTGTCCGGTTGTGAAGTTGTTCTTTCTGGACATGGGAGCATGCGTGAATCTCTCATAGTGTCCCAGATCAAGATCTGTTTCCGCTCCATCATCAGTTACAAAGACTTCACCATGCTGGTAGGGGCTCATTGTGCCGGGATCAACATTTATATATGGATCCATCTTCTGGAGACTTACCGTAAGACCTCTGGATTCCATGAGGGCTCCTATCGCGGCGGAGGCCAGCCCCTTACCAAGAGATGAAACAACCCCTCCCGTAACAAAGATGAACTTGGTCTTCATGACCTCTCCTTTAATAACTTCCTGGCACCCGGGTCCGGGGTGTCTAATCCACCTTTTATCATTTTCTCCGCCTTCTCGAGGTCTTCCGGTCTGTCTACTCCTATACTGGTAAAATCTTTCACATATACAACATCTATTCTCATGCCGTTATCGATGGCCCTGAGCTGTTCAAGTTTTTCGAGACTTTCCAGGTAGCTTTCCGGTAACGAGACGAAGCGCAGCAGCGATTCACGTAAATAGGCATATATTCCAATGTGCCGCAACCCCTTCATACCCGGAGCCCATCCATGGGGTATGGACGAACGGGAAAAATATACAGCGCGTCCGGTTACGTCAGCAACTACCTTTACCACATCCGGGTTCAGATAGTCCTCCATTGATGTAAGCGGCGCTGCCACAGTTGCGATATCGGGAGGATCGGTGGCTCTCATGGGCCCTAAAACAGCCTCGATCACCGCCGGTTCCAGCAGGGGCTCATCTCCCTGGACGTTGACTATGATATCGGCGTCCAGGTCATTCGCGGCTTCCCCCAGCCTGTCAGAACCACTTCTATGGTCCACAGAGGTCATTACGGCCTTCCCGCCGAAGCCCTCGACTGTTTTCAGGATCCTCCTGTCGTCCGTAGCTACGATGACATCATCGAGAGACGAACACATGCTCGCTCTTTCAAAAACATGCTCGATAATGGGCTTCCCGGCCAGAAGAGCAAGGGGCTTTCCAGGAAACCTGCTTGATCCGAACCGGGCCGGGATGACGGCAATCGCTTTCATGGATTGAATTTACCTCACGACCCTCCAAGCTCGCGAAACCTTGTCTTCATCTGCTCTCTGGTTATGGGAATCGTTCCCACCTCTCCAACGACCACACCGGCCGCAACATTGGCGAGCCCGGCGCTGTCAGCCATTGACAATCCCGCTGCCAGGGCAAGTGCCAGGGTTGCAACCACAGTATCACCCGCGCCGGTCACATCATAGACCTCCCTGCCCAATGCGGGGATATGCTGAGGTTCCTGTCCCCTGGTGAACAGGGTCATCCCCTGATCCCCCCTGGTGATTATGAGGTAAGGACAGTCAAGGTTGGATATAATCACGCGGCCGGCCTCTTCCAGGTCCTGAATGCTTCCAATAACCATCCCGGCGCCCGCCGCGGCTTCAATGAGGTTTGGAGTAAGAACCGTGACCCCCCTGTACATGGCAAAATGGTTGCTTTTGGGATCCACCGCTATGGGGACACCGGCATCATTGGCCGCCCTGACTACCTGCTTTAGCAGAGTCGGAGTAATAACCCCCTTCGCGTAATCGGAAATGACCATGGCTCCGCATTCGGGCAGAAGCGATGTGACCATACCCAATATTGTATCCTCCATCTCCCTCGTCACAGGAGATGTTACTTCCCTGTCGAAGCGGACCACCTGCTGGCTGTGGGCTATAATCCTTGTCTTAAGGGTCGTGGGGCGTTCACCGTGCAGCATTACTCCTCTTGCCCCGACATTCTTTTTATCAAACTCGTGGACGAGCCATCGGCCCATCTGATCGTCTCCCGCTATTCCGCAGATCTCCACCGCACCACCGAGGGAGATGATATTGTTGGCCACATTGGCCGCCCCGCCAAGGCGAAGTGTCTCCTGCTTGACTCCCACCACCGGCACAGGAGCCTCAGGGGATACACGGGATACGTCTCCCCAGATATACTGGTCGATCATGAGATCTCCCACAACAAGGACCTTTTTCCCCTTCATCGCAGAGAGGAACTTTTCTCCATTAACCATGATCCTTTCCATACATACCCTTTCAGATGTGCCAGCAGATTGAAAAGCTCAAACCCTGAAAAAACGCGCTAATTGTCTATTGATAGGGTCGTAAAAAGTCCATCCATGGCTTTTTACTCCGCGGGAAGCGAAAAGCGTCGTTTTCCCTTCCCTCACGAATCCATAACTATATATCAAGGTTATGGATCCGGGCGCCCCGCAATGGGCGCGTTGATAAAGTAACCTTCTAATCTACATTTATTAGTAAAGCCTTTGCAAGACCTACGGCAGCAATAACTGGTCAGGAA
>JBGMRC010000007.1:19386-20523 GCA_048061075.1 bacterium
TACATTTATTAGTAAAGCCTTTGCAAGACCTACGGCAGCAATAACTGGTCAGGAAGCCAATTCCCTGTAGATATCAAGAGTATTTTGCATTGACCACTCTATCGTGAATCCCTCTTCCAGGGACTTTCTCCCTCCGGAAACAAGATTCTCGGCGTAATCTCTGTTATCGAGCACCCTGCCTATTGCTGAAGCAAGTTCTTCAGAGTGACCAGGAGATGTGAGTATGCCGTTCACGCCATCAACTACCATCTCTCCGATACCACCCACTGGAGTTGAGATGACGGGTGTTCCGGCTGCCCACGCCTGAGGTATAACCTGGGGAGCACCTTCAAAATGGGAGGCCAGGACCATTACATCGGAGCAGCTCATTAACTCAGGAATATCATCCCTGAAACCGGCAAACAAAACGTTTTCAGTCATTGCAACATCCTCAGCGATCCTCTCCAGTTTTAACTTTTCAGCACCATCTCCCACCAAAAGCAGAGCTAGATCAGGGTACGTACCTTTTAGCAATGAACATGCTCGGATAAGCTCTTCATGGCCCTTCCATGTACGGAGGATCGCCACGCACAGGACAATGCGACGTCCCGCAAGACCCAGTTTTTCCTTTGTCCTTTCTGGTGGCTCGGATACTGTGAACTCATCAATATCCACACCAAGTGGTATTGATGAAACTCTATCCGGCCTGCAGCCTGCTCCCTCGATGAGCTGTTTTCTCACACTCTCCCCTCTTGTTATGAGCCTGTCGGTGAGCCTGTTGTACAGGAAGTTGACTGCCCAGATCTTCCTCGGTTCAACGCTGTTGTGTCTGGTCCTGACAACCGGGATACCCAGAACCCTGGCTGCGAACCCGAATATCCAGTGGTCCTGGGCGCTGTGGCAGTGTACAATATGGGGGCGGTATCTAAGAAGCAGGAGGAGAGCTTTAGACATCGTATAGGGCGCCAGAAAGGCCTTCCGCATTCCCGGCACATTTCTGAAGGGGACCATCTCCTTCATACATCTTTCGGCGATCCTGCTTCCCGGCTGGCATACAATTACGACATCATGACCTTTCTTAAGCAGGTACTTCGCCTCCCTGACCGTTCCTATTTCCTGACCGCCAAAGCTCATATGGCACTCGGTATGTATTATCCT
>JBGMRC010000007.1:20623-23183 GCA_048061075.1 bacterium
TTCAGAGTTCCCAGAAAAACCAGGTTTGAATACGTGTATATCAACACCATGGATATTGCGACAACGGCCGTCAGGACCTCGGGATTGACCAGCAATCTCCGGTTCCAGAGAAGGAGTGTCAATCCAATACAGATCAGGATAAAAAAGCCTACTTTCAAGTATAGACCAACTGTTATATCCTGCCGCGCTGCGGCTAACAGGATAATGCTGAATGTTATGGAAACCATAAAAGCAAACACAACCATAGCTCTCAGTATCTTTTTTGCAGTGAGAGCGAGTTTTGCAGATCTGAACGCAGACCACATATAATCGGAGAGGATCAGTGCTATGAGAGGAAGTGCCGGTTCAAGATATCTGCTGCGTTTGGTATCAATGAGAAGCCCGTAGAACAGGATCGTAGCAGTTAACCCACACCAGGCCAGCAATCGAGGGACACTTTTATCCTTCGGAGTGACTCTCATAGCGGCGATCAATAATACTAAAAGTGTCCACGGATATCCGGATTCAACTATTCTCCTGATATACCATAGAATTTGCTTCAACCTGACCCAGAAAAAGCCGTCCATTCTGCTGAGAACTTCTTGTCCGAACTGGTGTTCTATGAAACCGGGCCAAAACTTCACCGTCATATACACATACCACCACCCACTGACAGCAGACATTATTAACACCGAAACCAGGATCTGTCCTGTTGATGGGATAGTAGCTCCCCGCCGTTTTCCTATTACGCAGAATGGTATAGCCGTCAAGATTACCAGAATCAATGCCACAGGCCCTTTTGTAAGTCCTGCCAGACCGAAAGCGAGGGCAGCAAAATATATACTGCTGGAAGTTCCCTGCCCCTGGAGAAACTCTGAGAGAAGGCAGAACCCCGCGATCAAGAAGGCTGTCAATGTCATGTCTGTGGTGCTTGCCTTGCCGTGGAAGTAAAAAAGATAGAAACTGGCAAGAATATAGACGGCTGTTATACCCTCAGCTGGTCTGATTCCCCTTTCGCTTGAGAGCCGATATGTGAAGTACAGGACAACTACAGAGGAGATCAGGGCCGGCACACGAGAGGCAAAAACTGTCACACCAAAGATCTTGTAGGAGAGAAGTACGAGCCAGTAAAAGAAGACGGGCTTGGGAAACCTGGGCGAATCATCTGCATAGGTTGGGATGAAGAGCGAGCCTCCCTGTTCCATATGATCAGCGGCGATCATATAGTAGGGTTCATCTTCCGCCCACTCATTAACGCTTCCCATGGTCACCACACTTAACAGGAGAATAATGGCGACCAGCATGATGTGTAACCTGTTAGCAGAGAAAAACATAATAATTATGACGTCCCTATAACCTGCATTAGAATATAATATCTCTATTCTGCAAGTTTCATTAGCTTATCAACCGATGTAGAAAGGGTGATCGACGGCTCAGGTCCTGCTTGTTCCGTTAATTTACCTTCCCTGAAATCTTCCACTATCTTCATCAGAGCGGAGCTGATAGAGGATGGATCCTCTATATCGGCTGCAAGGTGACCGTGGGACCTCAGGATACTGGCAAGTTCAGGGTTCCGAAACACCAGACCCAGAATCGGCTTTTTAGTCAGAAGATACTCGTAAATCTTTGAGGGGATTGTTTCACGCGAGACGTCATCGGCGTTCTGGATCAGGAGGAGAACGTGGGCATCCCCCATTCTCATTAGGGCCTCATCATGCGGAACCCTCCCCGCGAACACTAATCGGTCCCCGGCCGGTCCAGAACTCGTTATGACTTCCCTGGAGGTAAAACCGTATTGTATAACCTTTATCAGGGACTCAGAATCGGGGTCCCGTTCTCTCAAGAGATTCATACCTGAGATCATCGCATCAAGATTCCTCGTCCCTGCCAGTGTGCCAATGTGAGCGATGATAATTCCGTTGTCATGAGGAACATGCGTATTAATTGCCTGGACAGAGTGTGCACCAGGATAAATGACTGCCGTCCTTCCTTTGAAGCTGACCCTTTCCCGGGCTCTCTTTCTGGCCCCCTCGGTAACGTATACAGCAGCATCAGCATGTTGCGCGACGGCATCCTCGATCCTGATAAAATGCTTTCTCTCCGAATCGCTCCTGTATGTGGTGGGGTGCAGAAGGGGATCCTGGAATTCAGCGATCCACTTTGCACCACTGGCCTTTTTTACCGCCCAGGCAACCAGGTGTGCACTTGCCGGCCCACCAGTGGAGTAGATGACTTCCGGGCTGAATTCCCGGGCAATTTTTCTGCCTTCCCTGGAAGCGGAAAGATACCATGACCAGGTGGGATCAAAGCGCAAAAAGATCTTTTCAAAGGCATAAAAGGGAAATAGTAAAAGAATGAAAAGGGACTTTAGCAGGATGTTTACAGCATTTTTTTTCCTCTTTCTGAAGAAATGCCGGACTTCGAAGCGGATCCCTGACGGAAATAACGAGATAACGCGCCGGACCAGGCCATGGTCACTTTTCGCTGCCAGGGAAGACAGCACCAGAACTTCAACAGACCTTGACTGCAGTTCCTTTATCCGCATGTCAGCATGGATCGAAGCAGCCATTCCGTCCACCCC
>JBGMRC010000008.1:0-8009 GCA_048061075.1 bacterium
TGAGAGCCGAAGGAAAGTCGCCCAGCTTTTCCAGAGCCTCTTTTACGGAAAGTTTGCCGATAGCGATCTTCTCGAGGATATTTTTTATATTGTCTTTGTTCATCGTTTCTGCTCAGTGGATCGGGTTGAAGGTTGAAAGTTGAAGGTTTAAAGTTGAAAGTTGTCAGTTGCAGGTTTCAGTTAACTTTCAACCTTCAACTTTTAACTTTCAACTTTGTTCCCAGCCCGCCACACCGCCGCCTTCACAGTATTGCCCATCAGGGAGGCTATAGTCATGGGTCCTACCCCGCCAGGAGAGGGCGTCAACATACCCGCTACCTGATCAGCATCCAGTGCAACATCCCCAACAAGTGTATAACCCTTCTTCTCGAGATCAGCCCTCTTCTCAGGAATGCTTAGTATCTCCTCAGGAGCATTCTCCTCCGTGAGCTGGTTGGTTCCCACATCGATCACGACCGCTCCCTCCTTGATCCAGTCTCTGCGGACCATCAGGGGACGGCCGACGGCAGCTATAAGTATGTCTGCTTCACGGGCTACACCCGGCAGATCAGGTGTTCTGGAGTGGCAGATCGTAACAGTGGCATGCCTGTGCAAAAGAAGCATGGCGATAGGCTTGCCCACTATATCGCTCCTTCCGATAACCACCGCCCTCTTGCCATGCGGGTCAACCCCGGCTGAATCCAGCAGTTTCATGATACCCACAGGGGTGCAAGGCAGCAGGACATTATCATCTCCCCTGACAAGGCGGCCAACATTTACCGGATGAAAACCATCTACGTCCTTTGCCGGCGAGACCCTGTCAAGCACCTGCCTGGTATCTATCTGGTCAGGGAGGGGGAGCTGAACAAGGATCCCGTCGCCACTTTCATCATCGTTCAACTTATCGATAAGTTCCAGAAGCTCCTCAGTGCTGGTATTCTCCGGTGTGCTGTGCGAGAACGATTCAATACCGCAATCCCCGCATGCGCGGGTCTTCATACGCACATAAACTCCTGAAGCTGGGTCATCGCCTATGAGTACAACAGCCAGTCCGGGCGGCCTCCCGTGCTCCGCCGCAAATCCGGCTGCCTCCTTCCTGACCTCAGCAAGAACTTCCTTCGAGATTGCCCTGCCGTCTATTATCCGTGCTTTTTTCGTCATTTTACGCCCCATGTTTTTTTGTCCAACGTCCAATGTCCAAGATCGTAATGCCCTAATGTTCTATCCCATCCTCTCATATTCTGACACGTTGGTCATTGGCCTTTGGTCGTTGGACGGCTCTTAAAGCACAACCATCCCTTCCCTGAGTGTCCTCACAATTAAGGAACCGTCCTCAGTGTGAAATTCAGCTGTCCTGCCTGAATTGCCACCTGTTTCCTGCGCCAGTATCTTAACACCGTAATTTCCCAGAGTCTTCCGGGTTGCCAGGACGTTACGGGCCCCAATCCTTCTGCTCATGCCCTTTATCTTCCCAGCGAACATATCAGCTCCACCTGTCAGCTTTGCCTCCAGGCTCCCGGGACCTATTCCCCTGCTGTCCATTTCTTTTAGCATGGCAAGTATCGCCGTGTCCGCGAACTTTCCAGGCGTACTGACTTTATCCCCTGTAAAAGACATGGGAAGCATAACGTGAGCCATAGACGCAACCCCGGAATTACGACAGTACAGAATTATGGCAACACATGAACCGAGGCCGTATGTTATCAACCTGGCGGGTATCACGGCGAATTTGTACTCCGAAATGCCAACAACTACAAGGTCCATCAACTGACTTCCAGCCTGTTGGCGGCTTCCTGCATCAGCTGCAGGCACTCTATTCCAGGTATGAGTACGGTCTTGACGAGAGAGGTGCCGGCCTCATCAGACAGATGAAAAATGAGGGTAATAACCTCATCCGCATACGAACCTGCCTCTGCCAGCAGCGGATCGAGGATGGCCCCCGCCATATCCTGTACAGTTATGGGAGGTAGGGAAATGAGAATTCTCTCTGTGAGGCGCGACATGACAGTATGTATTGCGCCCGCAAGGATATTGCCGGTCTCGGCAATGGCCGAGTCCTTAAGCTCCTCTGTCACTTCATCATCGCCGGGGAAGAGCAGCTTTAATAACTCTTTTACTCCATCATCTGAAAATAGAAGCAGGGTGTTGCCCGCTACATCACCATGAAAAGGGATCAGGACTCCCATCGCAGGGGCGCCCATTCCACCCAGAAGATCAGGAACTTCGCCGATGGAGAGGGTTTTCATCTCCGGCGTCGAGAGCCTGACACTTATGCCGGTAAACCTTGAGAGCGCCCTTGCCGCATGCTGGGCGCCAATGCTGCCAACCCTACCTATGGCATCGATATCTTCAGATGTCGGGAAAAAACCGGTGTTTAGAGTATCTGTCATTTCACCTAGAAAAGGTTTCCTAGATCGAGGATAGGTACAATTCTACCGTCACCGAGGATAGTCATTCCAGAGTAGCTTTTTAAATGCTCCAGTGGGCAACAGAGGGGTTTTATTACAATATCTTCCTGCCCTGAGATACTGTCGATAATTATTCCCACTATCCTGTTGGTAATCTCTACAAGCACGATCGTGAACTCTTCGTTCCGCGCAAGCTCACCCGGAACTGAGAGAAGTTCTCTTAGTTCATAAAGAGGTATGAGTTCCTCATCTTCATCAAGTGTTAAAAACAACCTTCCCTGACTCTCGCTTACTTCCTCAACGGGGATGCTGAGAGTTCGAACAACCCTTGTTATGGGAATGGCAAATAACTGCTGAGCCAGGTCCACCAGGAGCATCTTTACGATGGCAACCGTTAGGGGCAGCTTCAGTGTGAATGTTGTCCCCTCGCCCGCCGTACTTTCAATGGCAAGGCTTCCTCCGATGGAATCAACTACAGATTGAACAACATCCATCCCCACACCGCGGCCGGAAACATCGGTTACCGTTTCAGCTGTTGAAAATCCGGGACGGCAGATGAGCATTATTGCTTCCTCCTCATCCATAATGGAGGCTTTCTGTTCCGAGATCAGGCCCTTTTCCACAGCCTTGCTTTTTATTTTCTCGATATCCATACCCCGGCCGTCGTCAGACACCTCAATAAAGACCATATCTCTTTCACGGTAGGCTTTAAGGTGGATCTTGCCGTTCTTATCCTTCCCGGCGGCCTTTCTTCCCTTGTGGTCCTCCAGTCCATGATCCACTGAATTTCTCAGAATGTGAATAAGCGGATCACCAAGCTGCTCCAGGATAGCCCGGTCCAGCTCGATCTCTGCTCCCTCGATCTCCAGGGAAGCGCTTTTGCCCCTTTCCTTGGAAAGATCGCGAACCACCCGGGGAAGTCTCTGGGCCACCGTTTCGAGGGGCATCATCCTGACCTTCATGATCTCGGTATGTAAGCTGCCCACGAGCCGCTCAAGCTGTACGATAGTCTGTTCTATTGCCCGGGAGCCTGAAGCATGGGTCAGGTCTTTTATTCTGCTCTTGGTAACGATAAGCTCTCCAACCAGATTGATAAAGTTGTCAAGGAGCGCTGTACTGACCCTGACCATCTGGGATGGAACAGCTTTGGCCATAGAGGGTCTTGGTGGAGGCGGTTTGGCAATGGGGGTAGTCTCTAAAGATATTTCAGCCCCCGGTGCAGGAGCGGGGTCTAATGGGTCTTTTACTTCTTCTTTTACCGCTGGTGTATCCCCCTCTGCCCGGACCACCTCAGATCCCGGTATCGGCTCTTCCAGGCCGCCGGGAGGAACTACAGAAAATTCACCCATCTCCGCCAGGTTTACCAGAGTCGCTTTTACGGAATCGATATCTGAGCCTTCCAGCAAAAGTGAGACATCGCCGCTGCACTGTCCCGCCTTTATCTCATCCATGGAGGGAGTAATTTCCGGAATATCGCCCAGTTCCTCCAACCTCTTTACAGCAAGGTACGCTCTTACGGATGGAACTGGGCTTTCAGTCGACACCTTGAAGCTTACCTGCAACCGCCCTTCTTGGTCAGGCACTGAAACTTCAGGCTGCGCAGGGATTTGAGGAACCTCCTGGGGAACCGGAGCAGCTTCTTGTACCGGAGCAGGCTCTTGTTCGGTAACTGGCTCGGGAGGTCCAGGTTTCCCGGTACTTTCGGTTATCCCCTTAAGACGTGCCATATAATCAGCATTGACCAGGTCATCGGCTGGATTATCGCTCTCAATGGCATCCACCATATCCTGCAGGGCGTCAGTACCCTCAAGAAGGATATCCACTATTTCGGAGGAGATTGCTGACTGTCCCTTGCGAACATTGTCCATCAGGTCTTCAAGATGGTGGGAAAGCTGGGAAATCGGCCCATATCCCATTGACGCGGACATTCCTTTGATGGAATGGGCGTGCCGGAAGAGCTCGTTGATGCTTTCTCCGGATCCCGGGTCTTTCTCTAGAACCAGGACACAGTTGTTTATACCCTGGAGGTGTTCTCTGGCCTCTGTGAGAAAGAGGGTTTTGTATTTGGACATATCCATAATGCAGTCTCAGGATCAGCCCTCGCTGTCCTTTTCTTCTTTGAGTATCCTGAGAACTACATCGAGAACTTTTTCCGGTTGAAACGGTTTGACGATGAAATCTTTTGCCCCTGAATCCAGAGCTTCCATCACAAGGCTGTCCTGGCCAAGAGCGCTGCACATCACTACGTTGGCTTTATTATCGATCTTTATGATCTCTTTTAGAGCCTCGATACCAGTCATCTCAGGCATGACTATATCCATGGTAACGATGTCGGGATTGTGTTCCCTGAATTTCTCGACCGCCTCGATACCATTTTCCGCTTCAGCGACAACTTTGAATTCTTGACCATTAAATTTCTTTCCCTCGAAGATGTCGCCGATCATATTGCGCATGAACATCGCGTCGTCGACGATCAAGACCTTGATTGCCATTAGTCATCCCCTTTCGAAAACGCCCCATCAATCCAGAGCTGCAGCTTCCCGGGATTGATCAGCGAAACAAGTCCCTTATCTGTTCTGAAGACACCTTCAACAAAGGTTATCTCACCGGAGGTACTAAAAGAGGAATCGAAACCGGAGGCTACTTCCTCCAGAACCGAGTACCTTGCGAATCCTGACGTGGAATCAACCTGAATGGCGATACCTCCCATCTCCGGGATCAGAATTATCGTCAGGTCGCTTTCCACTGAATCCGCTATTCCCAGGACGATGGCGAGATTGATAACGGATGCCAGGTTACCGTGCACGTTTATGACACCGGCCAGGAAGTCCGGAGCCGTTGGCAAGCGAGTAATATCTTCGAATTTATAGATCTCATCGATATCCTCCAGCGGGATGGCAAAAACTTCCCTTCCGATTGTGAACAGAATTGAATTGTGTCCGGGTTCCGGTTGTTCCTCGGAGTCTAACCCATTTACCTGCGCCTCCAGACCAGATTCTCGTTCCTGGCTTTCCGGAGGGATATTATGCTCGGCCATGAATCTATACCTTGAACTCTTCAGAGAGTATCCGCAGCTTTTCGGAAAGCGCAGACAGGTCCTGAGCCGAGTTTGCAAGCTCTTCCATTGAAGCTATCTGCTCTTCCGTAGCGGCTGACACCTGTTCTGTTGACGCGGCATTGTCCTCTGCCACTTTTGAGATCTCATCGATTCCCTTTATGAATTCCTTTGAGGCTTTGCTCTGGGATTCTGTGAGCTGGGAGATCTCCTGGGATCTGGCTGTGGATTCGAGCACCGCTTTAACTATGTCCTCAAGGGCCCCACCCATGGTCTGAATTATCTCCTCACCCTCATCCAGTATTGCACCGACATCCTTCATTGAAACCAGAACCTGCTCACTGTCATTCTGGATCCGTCCAACGATACCTGTGATCTTGTCGGCGAACTGGCCCGTATTTTCGGCCAGTTTACGGATCTCCTCAGCAACAACGGCAAAACCTCTTCCATACTCACCGGCTCTTGCAGCCTCAATAGTGGCATTGAGGGCCAGCAATGTGGTCTGCTGGGCCACGCCTGTTATGATGTCCACGATCTCTCCGATCTCCTTACTTCGCTCACCGAATCCCACTACCGACTCACTTGCCTTCGAAACGGAATCAAATACCTGTCTTATCTTGTTTGTCGCCGTCTCGGTATGTTTGCTCCCAGCCTGTGCAGTATATCCGGCCTCCGTTGATACCTTCGAAGCATCTTTTGACTTATCTGCCACAGACTCAAGGCCTGTCGCCATATTGTGAGTAGTGCTGGACATTTTCTCTACCTGGCTGGCCTGGATTTCGGCTCCCTTGCTGATGCCGTCAATAGCGGCAGCTATTTCTTCTGTTGAAGCGTTCATCTCCTGCGCTGTTGCCGAAAAGGTTTGGGCGGATTCATGGATCTCCACTGAAGAGCCCTTCAGATTCTTCACCAGAAGAGTAAGACGCTGAACCATTACACGAAATGACTCCCTTAGATCAGAGAATTCGTCCTCGAATGTAGAGGCTTTGTGACCGAGGTCCAGGGTCAGGTTCCCCTCACTGATCTTCAAGGCGACATCTCTCATCTCGCGGATATCCCTCGTGATCCTGGCAGCGACTAAACTACCCAGGGACAGACCCACTGCTATCGCAGCTGAAACCGCGCCAAACTCTCCCCATGCGCCCTCAACTCCGATCATGTCAAAAATATAAGGGACAAACACTACAACAGCTACAACGACCAGAAAGCTGAGGATCAACTTGAACCGTATTTCCATTCTCATGACAGGGAGCTCCTTTCCCTAAGTTCCCGGCTGGACACGGAATTTATGTTTCCTCTATTTCCAGAGAGACTTCCCGCTTGCAGTATATTCTCTCAGTTGGAGAGATATTCTGAAAATAGATCCGGTTTTGCCCGATCAATGTCTCGGCTTTTCCCAGCATAAGATAGCCGCCGGGGACCAGAAAATCTGAAAAACGCGTGATCACTTTTTCCTGTTGCTCTCTGGAAAGGTATATCAGCAGATTTCGGCAAACGATAAGGTTCTTCTCGTGGCCGGGTCTGTCCGTAAGAACATTGGCCTGACGGAAGTTGACCACCTTCGCCAACTCATCCTTTACCTGATACCCTTCCCCTTTCTGCACGAAATATCCTACCAGGTCCTTTGGTTTAACGTTTTTCAGGGAATCTCCTGAATAGTAACCTTTCTTTCCCTTCTCCAGAACCTGTTCGTCAATATCCGTAGCGAGGATCGTGAAGGGGGTAGATACTCCCAGCTCATCCCTGGCCTTAAGCATAAGTATAGCAAGGCTGTATGGCTCTTCACCGGAGGAGCAGCCAACACTCCAGATCCTCAATTTAGCCGCATTGCGGAATTCAAGCAGTATCTTGTGCAGAATTCTCCTTTTGAGATAATCGTAGGCAGCTGGATTCCTGAAAAATTCCGTGACATGGATAGTGAGGTACTGAAACAGTCTCTCCAGTTCTTCAGGGTCGCGCACCAGTGCCCGGTAGTATGAACCGAGGCTTTGGTAGCCGCTCGAACGTACCCGGAGAAAGATCCTCCTGTAAATGCAATTCTCCTTGTATGCCTCAAGATCGAGCCCTCTCTCCTGGATGAGGAGTTCCTTTAAAGCCTCGAAGGCCCAGGAGTCTTTTCCCACAAACTGGGCAGCTTCTTGAGTCCAGCTTTTAGCCATGTCTAGTTCCTGTAAACATTCGAGAATTCTTCGGTTTTATTAACACAGCACCTTTAATAGTGTCAATGATCTGCCTGTAATGTATAAACTGGTTTCATGTTTCATGTTTAAAGTTTCAAGTAATATACTATTTCACTAGAATAACGTGAAACCTGAAACTTTGAACCTGAAACTTGTTATATTACCCGATCGACAGCATCCCCTCCGGATACGTTATCTCCGGTCTGTCCGGTCTTTGTGCAAGAGCCAGTATAAGACTCATGGGCCCGACGCGACCGGCGAACATTGACAGAATCAGGACGATCTTGCCAAATCCCGTTAGTGAACCTGTGATTCCCATACTCAGGCCTACCGTTCCAAAGGCCGACATGGTCTCGAACAGAACCGGGAGAAAAGTCGTTACCTCTT
>JBGMRC010000008.1:8109-23034 GCA_048061075.1 bacterium
GTTCCAAAGGCCGACATGGTCTCGAACAGAACCGGGAGAAAAGTCGTTACCTCTTTTGAAACTCCCGCGATCTCCATCATCAACACCGATACGAGGACCCATGCGGTAGCAGCAAGAAAGACCGCATTTGCCCGCCTTACAACATCCTCCGGGAGGGAATTCCGCATGATCTCTACCCTTTCGCTACCGGTGAACACAGACCTGAAGGATGCCAGCATTACCACGAATGTAGTTGTTTTGATCCCTCCTCCGGTGGATCCCGGAGAGGCTCCTATGAACATCCACGCTGTCATCCATACCAAGGTTGGTATGGATAAGGCTCCGATGCTGACGGTTGAAAAACCCGCCGTGCGCGTTGTAACCGACTGGAAGAGGGATGACCAGACGAGGTCTGATCCGGCAAGCCCCCCCATTGACCTCGAACCCTCAACTATCATGAACAGGATCGTTCCAACAACTATGAAGGCGCCCGACATGATCAGAACGACTTTCGCCTGTAGTGAAATGGGGCGAACAGTCTTGCCGGTGGTCCGGGATCTGAGGTTTTCATAGATATCGTTTACAACCCAGAAACCAAGTCCGCCGCAGACTATGAGCACCATCATCGAGATGTTAAGGACGGCATCCGTACGATAGGCCTCCAGGCTGTCGGAAAAAAGAGTGAAACCCGCGTTACTGAAAGCGGAAATGGAGTGAAAAACAGCAAGGAAAAGATCCCGACTGAAGCTGCCGCTGCCGCCCATCCTGGTCAAAAGGACTGCTGCTCCAGCTGTCTCCATGATGACGGCGAATAGTATAATTCTCCTGATGAGATGGACTGCGTGAAATTCTTCTACCTGGTTCAATGCCTCACGGAGCATTATTTTTCCAGACAGCTTTGGACGTATGCCAAGGAGAAGAATGAAAAACGTTGAGATAGTCATAAGCCCCAAGCCGCCGATCTGAACCATCAGCAGCAAAACTCCCTGCCCGAAGCCGGACAGAGTCTCATTAATGGATATTGTTGAAAGACCTGTGACACATGTAGCTGAGGTAGCAGTGAAAACCGCGTCAAGGAATGGGAGGCCCTTACCATCGGTTGTAGAGACTGACAACATCAGCAGGATGGTCCCTGCCGCTATGACAGAAGAGAACCCGGCCAGAATTGTCAAATACGGGTTGCTCTTTCTCAATAGCCACCCTCGTTATCAATTGAAGAGGGTTCCCGGGATGGCAGGGTGAAACCGATCCGGCATCCCTCCCTGAAATCCTCATCTATGGATAACTCACCCCCATGCCGAGCAACGATAGCCTTGGCAATGGGTAGACCTAACCCTGTCCCGGCGGGTTTTGAGGTAAGGATATCTCCCGACTGTTCGAACCTTTCAAATACACGCTCCTGCTCACCTATTGGAATACCGGATCCTGAATCCTCAATGACTATCTTCACCCATCCGCTCTCAGAATCCGAACACGTAATCTTTGTATATCCACCCGCAGGCGTAAATTTCAGTGAGTTATCAAGGAGTTTGTCAAATACTTTAGTCACCGTATTGGTATCGACATACACCTGGGGAAGTCCCTCTATGATATCCACTATAAACTCTATGTCCCTGGAGTTGAATTCATTCCAGTACTTCTGGGTGATCCCCTCGAGAAATATGTCGATGGCCACTTTGTCGAAATCAAAGTGCATCGTACCTGCTTCCAGTTTTAGAATATCCGTCGAATCCTCAACAAAAGTCGCCAGCCTGTGAGCCGAATCCAGCGCAACCTCTACTTTTTCCAGCTGATCGGGATCGGTCAGATCTCCTGTCAATATCTCGAGGTAACCCAGCAAGACTGTAACAGGAGTACGGAACTCATGGGAGACGTTGGTTATAAAGTTGGATTTTATCCTGTCAAGCTCTTGCAGCCTGTCGTAAGCCCCTTTTACTTCATCTGCCTTGATCTCCAGACTTCGGTACAGACGGGCTCTCTCTATGCTCACAGAAGCCTGGGTTGCAAAAACACTCAGCAGTCTCAGATCATGAGTGCTCAATTCCTCCCTGGCCTTCTTGTTGTTCCCGTTCAGGACACCGATAACTCTGTCGCTCACCTTGAGCGGAACACATATAAGTGATTTCGAAGAGTATCGGCCATGACTCTTGAGCTTCTGGAATCGCTCATCCCTTTCTATATCCTTTATCAGGAGAGGCTCTCCGGTCTTGGCGACAAGACCGGAAACTCCCTTGCCAACCTCAACTTTTGCCGAAGAGATTATCTTCTCGCCAAGACCTCTCGCCGCTTTTATTGTGAGGTGCCTGCCGTCCTCCTCAAGGAGCATGATGGACACTATCTCGTAACCCAGGTCCTGGTAGATCTGCTGTACTATCATCTCCAGGACCTTGTCCACATTCAGCTCTACCCCGATCTCCAGACTCAGGCGAACGATCGTGGAAATTTCTCTGTAGCGCTCCTCCATCCCGTGAAAATCATCGATCCTGGACCGGTTTTTCCTGAAATCATGAACAGTCGTCTGGATTATCTCCTTTATTTCACTATTGTCATCAGACGGATCGATCAGATCCTTGACCTGCAGTTTAAGGATCGATCTGATAACCGAGGTTTTCTCATCCGCCCAGACAAGGATGGCGGGCCTGTCCTTCTCCCAGACGTTCTGCTTTCCAAGCTTCTCGATCCGTCCCGGTGTCGCTATCACAAGTTCCGGCGTAACCTCATCGGCCGCGCCCAGGTGTACATCACCGCCAAGATCACGGACAATTTTCGCCAGCCGTGCGGCCCCTTTTGCGTCAGGCAGATCTATGTAGACTGTAAAATCCATACTCATTCCTTTTCCCAGTCGATTTTATAGGGTCGTAAGTGGAGTTCCAGGTTCCAAGCATATTTTTGTAGAAACGATTTTACCTGGAACCTGGAACCTGGAACTATTTTATTGGTTTGCTTTAAGAACTTCTTCATGATCCGCCATGAGGGCCAGGAGCGTCTTTTTTGCAGTTTCTTTATCTATTTCTGACTGACTCTCAAAAACCCATGTCCTCATGGGAATATTCTGCTCCGAATCTCTAAGCCACCTGGCCAGTGATTGCGCCTGCTCCAGCGAATCAGTATCTCCTGACGGCAGCAGGGCCAGGATACCGTCGACTTTTACATTACGCTCGAAAAGCTTTCGACCCATCGCATCCAGGCTGCCGGGTTCCCCTATACCTACTATTTCAAGAGTGTCATCTGAGTCGGAAGAAAAGGTGACCTTTTCTCCCCTGCCCCGGGGCGAAAGTTCAAATGCTCCGAAAACAGCTCCAATAAAATCCTGCCTTATGGAACTGGAGGGGGAAAGCAGCAGATAACGGATGAATTTCTCCTGATCGTTCATTGCGCCTCCAGGGAGGTCTTAAGGCGTCTGAGAACCTCCAGTTGATCTGATCTTTTGGAGACAACTTCCAGATGTCCGGAAACCAGCGCATCAGCCACAAGGGGGTAGATACGGTAAGGGGGTATATCGGAATTTACCGCCACCCGCTTTATGGCTTCTCCATTTCGGAAGCTTTCAAGGAGAACTCCCGCTTCACCTTCCGGAATGTTTTTCCCTGAAGCAACGATCAACTCGGTATCGAAAGAGGGTATGTGACGAAGTGCTTCCTCCATCTCATCCATCAGACGTACGCCTTCCATAAGGAGTTCCTGTCCCCTGTTCACGTCAATGTTCTCATTCATCTCCAGGGGTTGCTGCGTGAACCTGAACCTGCCCTCCCGCCAGGAGAACATGCTGAAAAAGGCATCTACTCCGGACCACTTCCCGGCCTGGGCGTAGGTTGGCTCTCCCTGCCTGAAGTACAGGTGACCGGTGTAAATATTCGTTTCCAGGACCAGCATTCCAGTCTTCCTGCCCATCTCTATGAGTTGGATCACTTCCACAAGATCCACTTCCTTCAGGCTGCCTTCAAGGCTGCCCCGGTCCCGCATTTCATCGAATTTTTTAATGATCGATTTGATCTTCGCCTTCAACTCCTTGATGCTGAAGGGTTTCGTAATGTAATCGTCCGCGCCCATTTCGAGCCCGACAACTTTTTCTTCCACATCCTTTTTGGCAGATAGAAATACAAAGGGGATCGAAGAGGTTTCAGGTCTTGCTTTGAGCTTGCGGTATAAACCATACCCGTCAAGTTTTGGCATCATGATATCAGATACGATAAGGTCAGGACTCCATTTGATAGCTTTCTCAAAGGCCTCAACACCGTCCACCGCCACTTCCACCTCAAACTCATCTTCAAAGGCTACCCGCAGAAGGTGACGAATATTATCTTCATCGTCCACTATCAGCAGCTTCGTCATCTCTTACCCTCTTTTGGTCTTGTTTTTACGAGTCCTTCAACCTTGCCTTGAGACCACGGACAAACGCCTTAACTATTATGGGATCAAATTGTTCTCCAGCATTGGCCTGGATCTCAGTCATTGCTTTTTCGCTACTCAGACTATCCCGATAAGGACGACTGGTGGTCATGGCATCAAATGCATCCGCAACAGCGATAATGCGGCCTATCAGCGGGATCTTATCACCGGAAAGATTATCAGGATAACCGCTGCCGTCATATCTCTCATGATGATGCCGAATACCCGGTACGAACTCGGAAAAAGACTTGAACCTGCTCAATATCTGAGCCCCAAGAGCGGGGTGCTCGTTCATGACACTTCTCTCCTCGGGATCGAGCTTGCCCTCTTTGCTGAGAATAGTCTCCGCTATCCCGATCTTTCCGAAATCGTGCAACTGCCCCGCGATCTTTATCATTGTGATAAACCTTGGAGTCTCTCCCATGGCACTGGCGATCATTACGGCAAAACCGGCAACTCTGTGGGAATGTCCATGTGTATACGGGTCTTTCGCGTCGATTGCCGAGCTGAGGGCCTCCAGTGTGGAAAAGAGCAGGTCCGCCAGTTCCCTGTAAAGATGAACGGTGTGGAGAACAACTGATGCCTGGTTTGCGAGGGCAGCTACGAACTTGTATTCAGTGTCCCCAAGTTCTTCTATCTTTTCCCAGGCAAAGACCATATAGGCCATACGATAGTCCTTGATCCTGAAGGGATATACGAGCAGGGCATTGTACCTTTTCTGGGTCGTCAGCCCCATCTCCTCCGGTCCCAGGGCGAGTGCCGGCCCGTTACAGGAAACAAGAAAATCCACGAGTTTTTCCGGAAGGACAGCGGTATCTTCCTGCAGTAAAGGCTCACCGTAAGTCTCCAGCGCCTCCGGGTTGCGTATCCCTGACTCTCCTTCGAGTACAAGGAATGCCGACCGCGCTGAAAGCTTCTGCAGGCCCTTATCCAGGATCTCGGATAGTGTTTTACTGTATTCATGCTCAGGTGTGAGTTTTTCCGTGATGGAGTAAAGGAACATGAGTTCCTCGTATTTATCCATCAGGTACTCTGTTGTGTCCTCAAGGATCGTCCTTGATGCTGCCTTTTCCTCCAACTGCTCCTTGACGAAGAGCATGATGTCCTCGAGCTGCGTCCTGGACAATACTGGATTTTTCGCAGCCGCGACAACCAGGCCGTCAGGATTATTGTACCCTATCTCCCGGCCGATAGACCGGATATGCTCCTTGTGCTCCTCGGAAAGCCCGTGGAGAAGTGCCTGGCAAGCTACTACCACACCGGCGGATTCCCCGTTGAGAAAGATCGCCGCGCTGGCCTGACCCAGCCGGCTGTGACAGAGGTCAAATACCAGCTTATCAGCCTTCCGTGCCATGAGGACAATTGAACGCATTGATTCAACGCACCGGTCGGAACCTTCCTTGCATGTCTGGAGTTCCAGGCAGAAAGGTGTCTCTCCAGCTACAATATGCTCGAGATGCTCACCCGGCCGGAAAAAGGAAAAACGCAGCCCTGTGATCTTATGGAGGGACAGCAGATATGTCTTTATTTCCTCTTCGAGAAAAGGAACGTTCAGTTCGCCCATGTTTTTTTTCACATTCCCGTCCTGTGTCGGTAATGCTGCGGTACTATATTTTTGTCAGGGTCGCAAAAAGTCCGTGAGCGGCTTTTCACTCCGCAATGGGGAGTTTCAGGAAAAAAGTACTCCCTCTCTCGCCTGATGTATCGATACCTATGCTGCCCCCATTCATTTCCGCCAGTCTTTTACAGATCGGGAGCCCGAGACCTACGCTGTCGGACCGGTCCTCCAGGAACCGATTCAGCTGCTGGTATTTTTCAAATATCGCATCCCTCTTGTCCGGTGATACTCCCGAACCGGAATCGCTCACAAATATCTCCAGAAATCCATCATCCTTGACGTCCGTACTGCTCCTGGCTCCGATAATAATACTCGTATTGTCAGGACTGAATTTGATCGCGTTCGACAGGAGCCGGTTCACTATGTCGATAACGCTCTCCCTGTCAGCATAGATCTGGGGCAGATCGTCCTCGATGTCCGTCTTGAGGGTTAGCCCCCTGGTCTGGGCAGCGTTCTGATAATTAACCATTGAAGTCAGCAGGGCTTCAGACACCGGGAACCTGTTTGGCAGGAACTTGTAATCAGCAAGCTCGATCCTGGAAAGACTCATCAGATCATCCAGGATCTCGGCAAGTTTTCCAGTTTCTGAATCTATCATCTCCATATACTCCCTCTGCCTGGGAGTGGAAGTGTCATAGATCTCCTCCCTCAGGAGATCTGAAAAACCCCTGAGAGAAGTGAGAGGACTGTTCAGGTGAGTGGAGACATTTTCAAGGAACCCGTTCTTCATTTTATCCAGTTCACGCTCCTCGGTAACATCCCTCAGTAGAAGTATGAGCCCGAGAGTCTTTTCCTCCTCTTCATCCACCACAGCGACGCTGGCAACGAGGGGCAGTTCCCCGGTACTGGATGAAAACCTGATATTCCAAATGGGGTTTTCCTCACCGATAGCCTGGTCCTCCAGTATGCCGAAAGACTCTCTGGAGATATGGTCGAATAGATGCTGGCCAACCAGATCATCGTTCTCAAGACTCAGAAGTTTACGTGCCCGGGGGTTGGTATGGATCACTTTGTATGACCAGTCCGTAACAATGACCCCCTCCCCCATATTTCTCAAAATCGCCTCCACCCTGTTTTTTTCCAGCTCTACTGCCGAGAGCTGATCGCCTCTCTCCTGAAGGAGCCAGACGTTGTCGAGAAGAAGGGATAGTTGAACGCCTATCATTTCCACGAGGGCCCTATCGTCCGGTATGAAAAAATTCTTCCGACTTGAGAACAGCATTACACTGCCGAGAACACCCCTGGATGACCTCAATACAGCTTCGAGTTTCGCCCTGGAAGGTTTCCTCGAAGATCGATCTTCAATCTCACTTTCCTCGATCATCATGGTATTCATGTCCAGAACCTCACTGCTTTCACTCCCACGTTCGGAAGCTATCAGATCAGCTCCCATCTTGAGCATCTCTTTTTTGGAGACCTTCATTGGATGGTTCCTGTACCTTACAGCGAAAATTTTGTCATCAGCACCGGGAAATACCAGGATGACGGCACCGAGGTCGTAATCGATGACCTGTGAGATCAGTTTCAGCGCGTTCTGGAGAAGGACCGTTGGCCGGTCCATAAAGGAGTACAGCTTCCCCGTTTCATTGATGATGGTTAATTCAAGCAGCTTCCTTTCAAGAATGTCGTCCGCCCGGCCCTTCAGGACCTCCGTTGTAAGCTCGGCCTCGCTGACAGGCGTGACAGGAGCGCGGGACTCCTCCAGCAATTCAGATATGGTTGACAGGAGCTCATCCTGTTCGATGGGTTTGGTTATATACGCGTCCGCTCCAACTTCCAGCCCCCAGAAACGGTCTTTCTGGGTGTCTTTGGCGGTCATCATCACTACGGGAAGGTTCATCAGGCGCTTATCGCTGCGTATAAGCCTACAGACCTGATATCCGCTCATCTCCGGCATGATGATATCCAGCAGTACGAGGTCCGGTGGATCCTGCCCGATGGAAACCATGGCTTCATGCCCGTTCATGGCCCTCTCGACCTCATAACCGGCGTTGGTGAGGATGTCCCTCACCAACTCATGGATAAAGGGGCTGTCATCCACAACCAGAATGCGCTGATTCATATCCTCAAACTCCCTTCCCAGTCACAGGGAAACGCAGGATAAATTTACTGCCTTTTTCACCGTCCCTGTCATCTAGCTGGACCTCTCCATGGTGAAGATCCATCAGCCTCTTGACGATAGTTAGACCCAGGCCGCTGCCCTTTATCCTTTCTGGAGACGATCGTTTCAACTGCCTGTATTTCTCAAATACGATCTCCCTGTCTTCAGGTGGGATACCCGGCCCTTCATCCGATATCTCAACAACAATTTCATTCTCATCACGCGTGATCAGTGTATCGACATTTCCACCCGACGGTGAGAACCGGATAGCGTTGGAATAGAGATTTACCAGTATCTGTAAAACCCTTTTCCTGTCCACCTGGACGATATGAGCCTCCTCCTCATTTACCTTGAGTCGTGTGGTAACCTCTTTTTTCTCGGCAATTCCCACCATACTTTTCAGGGCATATTTTACAACGTCTACAATGGAAATGTCTTCTAAATATAACTCCATCTTGTCGGAGTCTATTCTGTCAAGATCGAGGAGGTCGCTAATAAGTGATATCATTCTGTCAGCTTCTGAATCGAGTATATTCAGATACTCGTTAAGCATTGCATCCGATTCGTAATTTCCCAGCAGCAATTCGACAAAACCCTTCAGCGAAGTCAGCGGAGTCCTGAGATCATGGGTAATGATAGCCATGAACTCCTCCCTCTTCTTTTCCAGATCTTTAATACTCGTTAGATCCCTCATACATACTAGAAACCTGTCCGGTCTGTTTGCGCTGTCAAGCTCGGTACCTATCACCTCAATATCGCGGAACATGGAACCTTTACGATCAAGGCTCACCATGACACGGACCGGCTTTCCCGGTGATTCGAGGATATCCGACAGGAAAGTTTCGGGCAGGGGAAGATCCGATGACATGAAATCGGTTCCGATCCAGGCACTGCCCTCCATGTCTATCATGCTCGCCGCCTTTTCATTCATGTCGTGAATCTTACCATCCTGCTCCAGGATAAGGAGTCCCTCATCCAGGATCCTGAATACATCCTCCTTTTCGGTGCTCATGGCCCTGAGCTCATTCAAGCGCGCTTCTAACTCTTCGATGAGCTTTTTATTCCATACTGACAGCTGCTGCCTTTCCAGAGCTCTTTCAACCGCTCTGAGCAGATCTTCCTTTACGATAGGTTTCTGGATGTAATCGTACGCACCCGCCTTGAGGGCATCTATTGCGCTTTCCAGGGAAGCATAGGCCGTTATCATAATGACCGCCACGTCAGGATCGTCTTCCTTGATCTGGACCAGTACGTCAGTCCCCATGATATCGGGGAGGACAAGGTCGAGGACAACCACAGGAAAGCTCCCCTTTTCGAAGAGCTCAAGCGCCTCTTTACCCGTACAGGCTATCGTCACTTCAAAACCGTTGTCAGTGAGGATCTTGTCCAGCAGGGTCTGAAAGAACTTCTCATCGTCAACGACGAGGATCGGTCCTGCACCTGTTTTTCCGACGCCGTTCATTTTTTTCTTGCCCCGGCAGACTTGCCCCCCCTGGTGGAACGCTTCTTCACATTAAATGAGTTCTTCGGGAAAGCCGCCTCGAGAACCTCATCCACACTCGCTACTGGTATGATGTCCACGTTTTTGAGGACATAGCCGGGGATCTCATCGAGGTCGATCATGTTACCCTTGGGGATAATAACTTTACTGACCGAAGCGCGTTTTGCGGCAAGGAGTTTCTCCTTCAAACCTCCTATTGGCATCACCCTCCCCGTGAGTGTTATCTCGCCGGTCATGGCAGTATCAGGATTGGGTAAAACCCCCGTAATCGCGGATATCAGGGCTGATGTAATCGCCACGCCCGCTGATGGTCCATCCTTGGGAGTCGCTCCGGCAGGAACATGCAGGTGAAGATCCAGGTTTGAAACAGACTGGGGAGAGATCCCCAGGCTGGCGCTCCTCGACCTGATGTAGCTCAGGGCGGCCAGCGCGGATTCCTTCATGATATCTCCCAGCGACCCCGTCAGGGTGAGGGCACCCTTCCCCTTTACACCAGACACTTCGATATACATAACCTCGCCCCCAACAGGTGTCCATGCCAGTCCCATAGCCACACCCTTCTGGGCCTCGCTTCTTTCCTCATCACGTTGATATCTTGGTACTCCAAGGTACCCGGACAGGTTTCTGGCGGTAACTATGGTCTTCTTTTTCCTGCCCATAGCTACTTTTTTGGCTACTTTTCGGCAGATGTTGCCGATCTCCCTTTCAAGGTTTCTGACACCTGCCTCCCTGGTGTAATTCATGATGAGCTTTTCCAGTGCACCGTCTGAAATGGAAAAAAGCTTGTCGTTAATCCCATTACGCTCCATCTGACGGGTAATGAGAAAACGCCTGGCAATGTGCTTCTTTTCCTCTGTGGTATATCCCGAAAGGCGTATGACCTCCATTCTGTCGAGGAGAGCGGGCGGAATAGGCTCTGCAAGGTTAGCCGTCGCGATGAACATCACAGATGAAAGGTCAAATGATGACGCCAGATAATGATCCCTGAAAGAGTGGTTCTGTTCCGGATCGAGAACCTCGAGGAGGGCCGACGAGGGATCACCCCTGAAATCAGCCCCGATCTTGTCTATCTCATCGAGCATAAAAACAGGATTTCTGGAATCGACCTGCTTGATACCCTGGATGATACGCCCAGGCAGGGCTCCGACGTAGGTCCTTCTGTGCCCTCGTATCTCAGCCTCATCTCTCATACCGCCAAGGGACATCCTGAAGAATTTCCTTCCCATGGCCCGGGCAATAGAACGACCAAGGGATGTTTTACCGACACCCGGAGGACCTACGAAACAGAGGATCGGGCCCTTAAGGCCCTTCTTGAGCTTAAGAACGCCGAGGTATTCCAGGATCCTTTCCTTTACCTGATCGAGGTCATAATGATCCTCGTCCAGCACCTTCTTCGCCTTAACAAGATCCAGACGATCTCTTGTGGTTCTTTTCCATGGAAGCTCAACCATCCACTCCAGATAGGTTCGGATAATTCCGGACTCAGCTGCATCAGGATGCATCTTTGAGAGTCTGTCCAGTTGCTTTTCAACTTCCTTGTTGACATCCGCGGGTATTTTCGCTGCTTTGATCTTCCTTTTGAACTCCTGTATCTCTTCTGCTTTCTCATCCTTCTCGCCCAGTTCCTCCTGGATCGTCTTGAGCTGCTGGCGCAGGAAATATTCCCTCTGCGTCTTTGTCATCTCCTCCTTGGTACGATCCTGGATGCGCTGCTGCATGTCCAGGATCTTCAGTTCACGGTCCAGTATTTCATGAACCGCAACGAGGCGCTCACCTGGATCCTCGATCTCCAGGATCCTCTGCGCTTCGGAAAGATCAAGACCCATATTTGAGGCAACAAGGTCCGCCAGCCTCCCGGGATCGGTGATATTTTCCGCAACAGCAAGGGCATCGGGGGCAATGGGCTTGCCAAGCTGGACTATCTGGATAAGACGTTCTCTTACTGTCCTGACCAGCGCCTCAAGCCGCAGGGGGACAGGATCAAGCAGCTGTTCATCTATGAGATCAGCCTTTACCGAAAAGAAGTGTTCTTCCTGAAGAAATTCTGAGATCCTGCCGCGCTGCAGTCCCTGAACGAGGATCTTGGCTTTACCATCGGGTGTCTTGAGCATCCTTACAATAACCGATACTGTGCCAAGCCGGTTGATATCATCCGCTGAGGGATCTTCAGCCTCTCCGGATATCTGGGCTGCAAGAAAGATCAGCCTGTCCTTTTTCAAGGCATCATCAAGGGCACTGATGGACTTTTCCCTTCCTACGAGGAGAGGAATGATCATATATGGGAATATAACCAGATCTCTGATGGGAAGCAGCGGCAGCTCAGCCGGTATTTCCAGGCCTTTTTGCTCCTCTAAATCATCTTCCTGCTGTGTGATAATTTCTTCAGCCATTTCCCTCCCCTGGCAGCGTGTCCAAATGCTCCGACACGGTTTAGAAGAGCTTACTGGTAATATAAAATCCAGCTTAACTGGTAACAGGTATCCTTACTTTGACTTTTCTCCGTTCTGTTACTTTGGTAAATTTTATTATCAGCAGCCCATCGTCCAGGGTAGCTTTGACATCTGCAGTGTATACGCTTGCCGGCAGCTCTATAACCCTTCTGAAGAAGCCGTATTGACGCTCCAGGCGCAGATATCTTAAACAGGCCGCATCATGGGAATCTGTTTTCTGCCCCTCGATAACAAGATAACCCTCATCTACATAAAGATTGACTTCATTTTCACTTACACCCGGTAATTCACACTCTATAATTATCTCATCTCCCCTTTCCCACACGTCAACAACCGGATCCGAAGTTTCTTCCATCTGTTTTTTCGATTCAGATGCCGGTGTCGAAAACTGGCGCAGCAATCTGCTCATTCTGGTCCGATACAGGAGCAGATCATCGTATCCCTTTTTCTTCACTGGTCACTCCAACGGGCAACGAGGCCCTCAAGGTACTCCCTGACCTGAGGACCCAGTTCACCATCCTTGAGGGCATAGATAATATTAGCAACAAGAAATCCAAAACGGTTCCCGGCATCATACCTTGTCCCTTCAAATACTACACCATAGACTTCATCGCTTTTAGCAACGTCCTGAAGGGCATTAGTAAGCTGAATCTCTCCCTGGCCGTCAGGTGCGAGATCCTCTATTGCAGAAAAGATCTCCGGTGTAAGTATATATCTTCCTATAACAGCCATGTTTGATGGTGCATCCTCTAAAGGGGGCTTCTCAAGCAGTTTTTTTATCTTGATGATACCGGGTTCGACCTCTTCTCCCTCAACGATGCCGTATTTGTCAACATCAGAATCGGGCACAAACTCAAGAGCCACTACTGTGGATCTGTACTTTTGAAAAACCTTCAAAAGCTGGGCAAGGCATGGAACCTCTGAATCAACTACATCGTCACCCAGCATTACGGCAAAAGGTTCATCTCCAACAGCGGCTTTTGCACAGAGAACAGCATGCCCGAGCCCTCTTGGTTCCTTCTGCCTTACGGAAATTATATCTACCATGCGGGAGATCTCCCTCACCCTTTTCAGGAGCTCTTCCTTGCCCCTGGACGCAAGAAACCCCTCCAGATCCGTGGAAATATCGAAGTGATCTTCTATAGCCCCCTTCCCCATGCCGGTAATGAGTACAATTTCGCTAATACCCGAGAGAACTGCCTCCTCAACAACTTCCTGGATAACCGGCTTGTCCACAAGCGGCAACATCTCCTTTGGCACAGCTTTGGTGGCCGGGAGGAAACGTGTGCCCATACCTGCGGCAGGAATAACAACCTTTTTGACTGTCACCGGCGTCTCACTTTCTGTTTAATATTGATAGGGTCGTAAAGCGAAAAATGTCATTTTCACTTTCCTTGCAAATCAGGCCGGGGTTTTGGTGAATCACGAAGCGAAGCGAGAAAGGCGTTGCGAAGGCGAGTGATTACACCCAAAAAACCGGCCAGCCATATGAATTCACTATTTTGAAACCCCACCAACTAATTGGAAGGTGATCTTTAATATTAGACTATATTATTTGACTATATATTGTACTAATACCTTGATTTATAAGGTATATCAACTTCAATTTAGATGCTTCCCACCCCGGAATCATGCTGGACTCAAACAATTGCGATTCCGGAGACAAGGCTTGACAAATCGAAGACCTTTTAAAATAATAGCCAATCCTCGCCGAAGTGGTGGAACTGGTAGACACGCCATCTTGAGGGGGTGGTGGGCGAGAGCCCGTGCGAGTTCGAGTCTCGCCTTCGGCACCAGCTAATAAAAAGGGCCCTTTGGGGCCCTTTTTATTGGCAGTTTCTAGTTTCCTGTTTCTGGTAAATAAGACTATGATGTTCGTGATCCTACTAGAAACAAGGGACCAGGAACAAGAAACTGGGACGAAGGGACAGTTTGATTCCTTGACACTAAATCTTAATTGAGATTAAATTTGAACAGCAGCGATTTTTCACAGACTGCTATTGCTATCGAGGGGAGTTATAGGTAAAGAGGTGGAATCGGGTTAATAATGAAAGACGTGGAAACAACCATAGAAAAGTTCAGGCAGACAGGCTTGAAGATCACTCCCCAGCGCATCAGTATTTTCAATCTTCTGAAGGATGATCGTGAACATCCCTCTGCTGAGGATATTTACAAGAGAGTCCTCAAGATCCATTCTTCGATCTCTTTCACAACAGTGTATAAAACTCTTCAGACCCTCAGGGACATGGACGAGATAAGGGAGTTGTCGATCAACCCTGAAAGAGTTCACTACGACCCGGCTACGGACGATCACATACATACCTTCTGTACAGTTTGCAGAAATATTGAAGATTTCATGCCGGATCACAGCTGCAGGTATCTCGAACTTGCCAGATCGGAGATAAACGGTTTTCGGGTACAAAGCGCTGAGGTCTACCTGACAGGTATTTGTGAAGATTGCAGTTAGTGAGCCGACTGGCGGACTAATCCAGTCCCACGACCCAAGACCCAAGACCCACGTTTACTGATCGGGACTCCGAATTAATAGTTAAAAGGTGATGACTTCGCAAAGTAAAAAACCATTGATGGACTTTTTACGACCCTATCAAAGTTAAAAGTTGAAAGTCTATGAATATTCGAATATCCATAGACTTATTAATAGCACTTAACCTTTAATATTTATTCCTGCTTCTCAAAGCTGTTCTGCGCACCGCATTCACACTTCCTGGGTTTGCAACGTCCTTCCCTTGTTTTTCCACATTCACTGCACTTGAAAATGGCCATTTCTTCCTCCGTGTTAAAAAGTTGAAAGCTTATGGATAGTTGAATACCAATAGACTAATTAATAGCACTTAACTTTCAACTTTCAACTTTTAACTTTCAACTT
>JBGMRC010000009.1:0-18944 GCA_048061075.1 bacterium
AGGAGCCGGAATGAGATATTCAAAATACTTTCTTCCTACTTTGAGACAGATACCCGCTGACGCCGAAGTAATAAGCCATCAGTTGATGCTGCGTGCGGGAATGATTCGGCGTGTCGCCGCGGGTATATACGACATTCTGCCCATCGGGCTGAGAGTCATCCGCAAGGTGGAAAACATTATCAGAGAGGAAATGGACCGGGCTGGGGCCCAGGAGGTCTTCCTGCCGAGTATCCTTCCAGCGGAGCTTTGGCAGGAGACGGGACGCTGGGACCTTTACGGCAAGGAGCTGTTGCGGATGAAAGATCGGCATGACAGGGAGTTCTGCTACGGTCCTACCCACGAGGAGGTGATCACAGACCTGGTGAGGCGCGAGGTGCGTTCCTACCGCCAACTCCCGGTTAATCTATACCAGATCCAGACTAAATTCAGGGATGAGATCAGGCCCAGGTTCGGTCTCATGAGGGGACGGGAGTTCTCCATGAAGGACGCGTACTCCTTCGACAGGGACAGGGAAGGGGCAGAGAAAAGCTACCAGGCTATGTTTGATGCTTACACGGCCATATTCACTCGCTGTGGCCTTGAATTCAGAGCTGTAGAGGCCGATACAGGCAAGATAGGGGGCAGCCTGTCCCACGAGTTCATGGTCCTTGCCGATACCGGGGAGGACAGGGTGGTGGCTTGCAAGTTGTGTGATTATGCCGCAAACCTGGAGATGGCCGAGGTGGCGGGGGAGGCAGGCAAGCCGGGAAAAGCCTCCGGAAAAACCATAGAGCAAGTGCAGACACCAGGTCTTAAAACAGTTGAGGATGTTTCAGAATTCCTGAAAGTTAATTCCGACGATCTTGTCAAGACGATCATCCTTTCGGGAGATGGCGGCCCTGTTGGCGTCATGGTCAGGGGAGATCATGAGGTCAACCCTGTGAAGGTGAGGAGGATAGTGGGCGATGATACTCTGGATCTTGCCGAGCCCGATGTGGTAGCTGGTGTCACCGGCGCGCCCATTGGGTACGCCGGTCCAGTGGACCTTAAAATCCCCCTGTACGCTGATCATGCGGTATCCGTTATGACCGATTTTGTTACCGGGGCCAACGAGGCCGACGCCCATATGATCAATGTGAACCTTGCTTATTTCGAGATTTCATCGTTCGGTGACCTCAGGGAGGCTGTGGAGGGGGATCCCTGTCCCCGGTGCGGAGGTGAGATGATCTTCCTGCGGGGGATCGAAGTGGGGCATATCTTTTACCTTGGAAACAAATACAGTAAAACTATGGATGCGGTCTTTCTGGACGAGAACGGTGTCGAGAAGATCACCGAGATGGGCTGTTTCGGTATCGGTGTTGGGCGAACTGCGGCCGCCGCCGTAGAACAGAACCATGACAGCAACGGGATAATATGGCCAATGCCTATCGCTCCCTTCCAGGTCTATCTGTTATCTGTGAACCCCTCCGAGAATTCAGTGATGGAGACCTCTGAAAAATTGTATGAGACACTCACGGAATCGGGAATCGAAGTTCTCTACGATGACCGTGACGAAAGGCCGGGGGTGAAGTTCAAGGATGCCGATCTGATCGGCATCCCCCTGCGCCTGACGGTGGGCAAAAAAGCCCTTGCCGAAGGCAAGGTGGAGCTTAAAGAAAGAGCCACGGGTAGTGATGTTAAGTTGCCAATCGAAGGGATAATTGATGCAATAAAGGATCGATTGGCTTAGCTCGTCCCACGACCCAAGACCCAGGACCCACGTGTTTGTTACTTGGAACCTGGAACCTGGAACCTGGAACTCGATAAGCATTACACGCTTGCAATAAACCACCCATTGTGCTAGTAAAAACGTGGTTTTTCTTCTTTGTTTAAAGAGCGGCGGGTACCGCTCTTTTGTTTTTTGGAGGTTTGCGTTGGACACACGTCGAGTTACAATGGCTGTCCGGGATATTCTTGGGCCAATAGTTGATCAGCATGGGATAGAAGTTGTGGACGTGAAGATAAGCAATGAGAGCGGGAGGTGGATCCTGAGAGTCACTATTGACTGTGAAGATGGCGTAACGGTGCGGCACTGTACCGCAGTCAGCAAGGAGCTCAGCGTTCACCTGGACGTTGAGGATATTATCCCCGTCAAGTACAACCTGGAGGTGACTTCCCCGGGACTCACCCGGCCGCTTAAGGACGAGAAAGATTTTGTCCGCTTCGTCGGCAGGACTGTGAAGATTAAAACCCACAGGAAAGTCTCCGGACGGAAGAATATCAGGGGAACCCTTCAGGGTTATGATGGTGGGCTCGTTAGGATAAACATCGATGACGGAATTACGCTTGACGTGCCGATCGAGAATATTTCTTCGGCTAGACTGGATTTCGACTTCTAAGGCCGAAACGATATGATCATATACGTCATTTCAGATGGATGGATTTTTTACGACCATATCAATATTAAAGATCACCTCCCGATTAGTTGGTGGGGTTTCAAAATAGTGAATTCATATGGCCGGGTTTTTGGGTGTAATCACTCGCCTTCGCAACCCCCTTTTAGCTTCGCTTCGTGATTCACCAAAACCCCGGCCTGATTTGCATTTGTTACATAGAGTTTCGGTAAAAAGCCACGGATGGACTTTTTACGACCCTAGCAATGTCAAACTAAAAGGAAAAGATTATGGAAACAAACCAGGAACTGCTGTTGATCTTCTCGCAGCTTGAGCGGGAGAAGGGCATTGAGCAGGAGACACTGATCGAAGCTATTGAATCGGCACTGGTCACTGCTGCCAGAAAGGTATACGGTTCCGGGACCGAGATGCTTGCCAGGCTTGACAGGGAGACCGGCCGGATCGAGATATATCAGCGAAAAATGGTGACAATACAAGTTGAGGATCCCGCGATGGAGATCTCGCTGCTGGAAGCCAGGCAGCTCGATCCGGAGGTGATCCCCGGCGATGAGGTGGAGATCGAGATCGACGCCAACGAATTCGGCAGGATCGCGGCCCAGACAGCCAAGCAGGTGATCGTACAGAAACTCAGAGAGGCCGAAAGGGAGATGGTGTACAATTCCTACTCCGGCAGGGTTGGCGAGATAGTAAACGGTATAGTCCAGGGCTTTTCCAGGGGGTCCATCATCGTGGACCTGGGAAAGACGGAAGCAGAACTGCCCTCCAAGGAGCAGGTGCCGAGAGAGCGATACAAACAGGGTGACAGGATCAAATGCTATATTCTGGATGTCAAGCAGAACGCCAAGGGCCCGCAGGTGATCCTTTCAAGGACCAATATCAATTTCCTGCTGGAGCTCTTTGATCTGGAGGTACCGGAGGTCGCAGAGAATATCGTGGAAATCAGGAGTGCGGCCAGGGAGCCGGGTGGACGCTCCAAGATAGCTGTAGTCAGCCACGATCCGAACGTTGACCCCGTAGGTGCCTGTGTGGGTGTAAAGGGTTCAAGGGTTCAGTCAGTTGTGAACGAACTCAGGGGTGAGAGGATCGATATTATTCCCTGGCTGGCTGACCCGGCACTATTCGTCAGTAATTCCCTGAGCCCTGCCCAGGTGACAAGGGTTATCATCAACGAGGCGGAAAAGGCCATGGAGGTCATAGTAGCTGACGAGGAACTCTCCCTTGCCATTGGCAAGAACGGGCAGAACGTCCGGCTGGCGGCGAGACTGACGAACTGGAATATTACCATCAAGAGCGAAACTCAGGCGGAGGAAGAAAAAGACGAGGCCGACAAAACTTCCGAAGCTGCGGTGGACGATCTGTTTGCGGGCGTATCCGGCAAGATCCGGACTGCTCTTGATGAGGCCGGTTTTGGAACCGTTGAATCCCTCGCAAAGGCAGCCGACGAGGAACTGCTGGCTATCCAGGGGCTTGGAAAAAAGACCCTGGGAAAGCTCCGGGAGCGGGTAGGTGTCTCCCCAAAGGAAGAGGAAGACGAAGAGGGAGAGTAGGCAGATGCCTTCGCCGAAAGAGCCGGTCAGGACTTGTACAGGCTGCGGCAGCAGGCGGAATAAAAAGGATATGATCCGAATCGTGGCAGACCCGTCCGGGAATATAATTACTGATCTGAAGGGAAAACTCCCTGGAAGGGGGGGATATCTATGCCCTGATGGTGGCTGTGTCGAAAAAGCTGCCAAGGGAAGGCTTGTAACAGCGCTCAGATCAGACAGTCTACAGGATATGTCGGCCCAGGAGCTGCGGGAGGTCATCACCGGTACTTTAGCCAAGCACGCACTTTCCATGCTTGGGCTCGCCCAGAAGAGCGGGAAAATAGTTTCCGGAACCAACCTGGTGACGGGGGAACTAAAGAGAAAGGCGGCAGACAGACCCCTGGTAATTGTTGCCGATGACGCCTCTGCTGAAACGGTTCGTAAGATCAGGTCAGCTGCGGACAGGTCGAATGCTGAAATAAAAGAGTTCCAGTCCCGTGAGGAATTGGGAAAGGCCACAGGTAAAGGTCTGCGCAGTGTCCTTATGGTGAAAGACAGTGGTTTCGCCAAAGCAGTTGAAGAGTCAATAAACCGCTTCAATGCGGTGATGTATAAGGGAGGAACAGAAGAATGAGCAAGGTTCGGGTTGATGAACTCGCCGCAGAGCTGGGGTTAAGTCCCGACGATCTTTTCGCGCGGCTCAAAGGCATGGGTTTTGACGTTGTCAATGTGACGAGCAGTGTGGAAAGAGGTCTCGTTGACATAGTCACCGACATGCTGGTGGGTCAGCCCGTGGAGAGGGATACAAGTGCGCGCAGGATCGTTTCAGTTCGAAAAGGAGAGAATGAGCCCGAGGTTGAAGTAAGAATGGAAGAAGAGATCGATGAGGACGAGGAACTCGAAGCAGCGCTCGAAGATGAGCAGATCTCCCAGGAGGAAGAGGAGACGGCACCTGCCGCTGAATCTGAGCAGGAGGCCATAGCCGGGGCCGAAGCCGGAGAAGCGACTCTCGAACATGTACTTGCGCCTGAGCCTGAAGAGAAGCCCCAAGAGCCTGGAGAGCCCGGAAAAATCGATAAGCCGAGAAGAAAGATACACCTTACGGCCCTTCGGATCGAAAAGGAAATAGGTGGTGTGGGTGAAGAGATACCATCAGTAAAGATAGTTGAGAAGGCTGCTGAGTTAGAAGCCGCCAAGGAGGCGGTTGTCCCCCGTGTTGTAGTTGAGCCGATTGCCGAGAAGGAAGTCAGAACTGAGCCTGAACCCGGAGAAAAGAAAAAGAGGCCGAAGAAAGCTGCACCCAAACGCGAGAGAAAACCCTCGGTGAAGGACCTGCTTGATGAAGTTGATGAGCTTGATGCAGATGAGGGGGTTGTCCCAGAGGTTTCCAAGGAGGAGCCCACCCTGAAGGTTGTTGAGATAAAGCACACTGCCGCCCCACAACCGGCTTGGAGAAGGGAAATACCCAGGAAGAAGATCCGGAAGGCAAAGAAAAAAGAGGCTGAAGTGCTGGAGATACCCGGGCCTCCCACCAAGAGTATCAAGATCACCAAGGGATTGACGGTGGGGGAATTGGCGGGAATGACAGGTACCAAAGCTTCGGAGATCATCAAGGTTCTGCTCCAGCTGGGTATTATGGCTACGATCAATCAGACCGTGGATCCTGAAACCGCCTCACTTGTGGTCAGCGAACTGGGCTTCGAGGTTCAGGTGAAAACAGACACCGTGAAGGATCTTCTGAAGGATGAGCCGGAAGTTGAGGCCAACCTCCAGCCCAGGCCTCCAGTTATTACAGTAATGGGGCACGTCGATCACGGCAAGACATCCCTCCTGGATGCTGTGAGGGAGACGGATGTCGTCTCCGGTGAAGCTGGAGGGATCACACAGCACATCGGTGCTCATCTTGTGAACCACATCAAGGGCCAGATGGTATTCCTGGACACACCCGGTCACGAGGCATTTACGGCAATGCGAGCCCGGGGAGCCCAGGTCACCGATATCGTGGTGCTGGTAGTGGCTGCTGATGATGGTGTCAAGCCCCAGACCATAGAAGCCATAGATCACGCAAAAGCTGCCGAGGTTCCCATTGTAGTAGCTATCAACAAGATCGATAAGCCCGAGGCCGACCCCGACAGGGTCAAACGGGAGCTTGCAGATCATGGTGTAGTACCGGAAAGCTGGGGTGGAGACGTCCTGTCCGTAAACGTTTCGGCAAAAAAGGGGATCGGGATCGATGACCTTCTGGATCTGATACTCCTTCAGGCTGAGATCCTGGAGCTCGCGGCCGATCCTGTCAGGGATGCAAGGGGTATAGTGATAGAATCGAAGCTCGAACGGGGCCGGGGCCCTGTGGTTACAGTGCTCGTTCAGAGCGGAACACTTCTGGTGGGAAGTTATATTCTGGCTGGTACTCATCTAGGCCGGGTCAGGGTGATGAACAACGATTATGGAAAGAAGATCGAAAAAGCGGGACCTTCAGTTCCTGCTGAAATTATCGGCCTGCAGGGCGTTCCGGCAGCAGGTGAGTCATTTGCGGTCTTCTCAGACGAGGTAAAAGCCAAAAGGATTGCCCAGTTGCGAATGGAGGAGGTCCGGGCAGGAAAGACACAGCGGCAGTCCGTAACATTGGAAGATTTCTTTTTAAAGATACAGGAAGGTGAGGTCAAAGACCTCAATATCGTTCTGAAGGCCGATGTCCACGGATCCATAGGCGCTATCAAAGAGGTCCTGGACAAGATCTCCATGGAAGAAGTCAGGGTCAACGTGATCCATGAGGGGACAGGCGGAATTAACGAGGGCGATGTGATACTGGCCGCGGCCTCCAGCGCCATCGTTATAGGTTTCAATGTTCGGCCTGACAAAAAGGCCCTGGACGTTATACGTAAGGAAAATGTGGATGTTAGGTTCTTCAATGTGATCTATGATCTTGAAAAAGATATCAGGAATGCCCTGAAGGGTATGCTGGCACCTGTATATCGCGAGGAGATGCTTGGTCGGGCGGAAGTCCGTGACACCTTTTTCGTTCCAAAAGTAGGCACTATCGCAGGTTGTCACGTAGATGACGGTGTTGTGCGGAGAAACTCGGAGGTAAGGATAATACGTGACGGTGTCGTAATATTCGAGAGCAGGATAGGATCCCTGAGGCGGTTCAAGGATGACGTCAGGGAAGTGGGAACGGGATTCGAATGCGGTATTGGGATCGAGAATTTCAACGATATCAAGGTTGGAGATATTCTTGAGAACTTCGAGATGATACTGCAGGAGGTAGTATTTGAGTAAGGACCGACCGTGTCCAATGTCCAACGTGTTTTCACAACAGAAGCCCTGAGAACACGTAAAAAACCTGGCTCACGCAAAGCCGCAAAGGTCGCAAAGAAAGGCTTTGGGTGGGGTTTACTAGAAACCAGAAACAAGAAACTAGAAACTCCACGCAAGAGCGTGTCCCACCTGGGTCCTGGGTCTTGGGTCCTAGGACAAATTGGTATAATAACCGGGTCTTGGGTCCTGGGACTGAATAATGTTTATTGGTATCCTGAAACTGACGCTCTACATTCCCGAGAGCGGTTCACTGAAAGGCAAGAGGAGGGTCCTTCGCAGTCTCAAGGACCGGCTCAAGAACCAGTTCAACGTTTCCGTGGCAGAGGTGGACCATCATGATCTCTGGCAGAAGGCAACGGTGGCAGTCGCGCTTGTGACCACGGACAGAAGGCACGCCGATAAGAGCCTTCAGAAGATCCTCGGCAAGGTCGAATCCTGGGGTCTTGCTGAAATAATAGACGTATCAACCGAGATCCTCTAATTGCCTGGTTTCTAGTTTCTGGTTTCTAGTTTCTGGTCCGGGATCAACTAACAACCAATAACATGCAATTAACAACTGGTTTTATTATGAAGCGATCGCACAGCTACAAAAGGGCCGACCGTGTCAGTGAACTTATCCGGCATGAGATCTCTGTGATACTCCTCAGGGATATAAAGGATCCAAGGATAGAAACTGTTACCGTTACCAGGGTAAAGATCACTGATGATCTCCGCTCGGCAAGAGTGTATTTCGGTGTTCTTGACAAAACAACTCAGGTTGAAGAGATAGAAAGCGCTCTTCAACAGGCGAGCAGCTTTATCCATAAGTTAATGGCCAGGAGGCTCAGGCTCAAAAACACTCCGAAACTTGTCTTCGAATTTGACAGGAATCTGGATTATAGTGTCCGCATTTCGGAGATCCTGAAGTCCATCGATGATGATGAGGGATGATCTGAAGGCCGCAAATGCACGTAAGGCGAAGAAAGAATCAAAAAGACCTTGCGAAAGGCATCTGCAGGGAATACTGCCTGTAAACAAGGATGTCGGTCTCACCTCCCATGACGTTGTCCAGAGGGTGAGAAGGATTTTCGGGATCCGCCAGGTAGGTCACGCCGGTACCCTGGATCCGGTAGCATCCGGAGTTCTTGTGGTCCTGGTAGGGTCTGCTACCCGGATCGCCCAGTACCTTCAGGAGGACGACAAGGAATATCACCTGACACTGTATCTGGGCAGAGAAACGGATACCCAGGACATTACGGGAACTACTATTGGTGAAGCTGATCCTTCCGGGGTCACTCTCCAGGAGCTGGAGAGCGCCATCGACCGTTACAGAGGCTCATTCCTGCAGGTTCCTCCAGCCTACTCCGCCGTAAAGCGGGGAGGGCAGCCCCTGTACCGTCTTGCCAGGCAGGGCCAGACCGTAAAGGCCGATCCGAGAAAGGTGACGATTTACAGTATTGAAATGGATGGATGGGACCCGCCGCGAGCATCTTTGAAGGTTCAGTGCTCCAAGGGAACCTACATGAGAACCCTGTGTCACGACATCGGGCGCGACCTGGAGGTGTTCGGCTGTATGGAATCACTGGTGAGAGTCAGAAGCGGAGCATTCCATATCGATGATACCATTGAACTGGATAAACTCCGTTCAGGGACAGACCCTGAAAAATGGCTCCGGAACGCGGCATCCGGTCTCTCCTTTCCTGAATTCGAGCCTGAAGACGCGGATCTTGCCGGGCTCCTTCAGGGGCGTCCCGTTTCCTGGTCCGGTGACCAGTTGGAGGGCATGGTCTCGGTTGTAAGGAACGGATGCCTTGTAGCGCTTGTCTCAGTGGGTGAGTCAGAGGGCAGAATGGTCATAGAACCCAGGAGAATACTAAAACCGGCAAAAGAACTTTTAAATAAAAATTATAAATGATATTGTTAAAAATTGTCAGAAGGGAGGAACACCAGATCATGACACTCAGCATTGAAGTCAAGCGGGAACTTATCGACGAAAACAAGCTGCATCCAACAGACACAGGATCTCCTGAAGTGCAGATAGCGCTTCTTACAGAGAGAATTCATGAGCTTACGGAGCATTTCAAAACCCACAAGAAGGACCATCATTCAAGAGTGGGTCTCTTAAAGATGGTGGGTCGCAGACGAAGGCTGCTTAACTACCTTAAGTCCGGGGATGTTGAAAGGTACAGGGCCATTGTCAAAAAGCTGGGCCTCCGAAGGTAACATCCATCTTTTCCACATCTACTATCGCATTTCAGGAGTTTCCTTATGAAACAGGTTAATATTGAATGGGGAGGACGTACCGTTACGCTGGAGACCGGAGCTCTTGCCAGGCAGGCAAATGGAGCTGTTCTGGCAAGGTATGCGGATACCGTGGTTCTGGCTACGGCAGTGACGATGCCCGATCCAAGAGAGGGAGTAGATTTTCTGCCCCTGACTGTCAACTATCAGGAAAAAACCTATGCCGCCGGGAAGATACCAGGCGGCTTTTTCAAGCGTGAGGGACGGCCGACGGAAAAGGACACACTTACGAGCCGCTTGATAGACAGGTCGATCAGGCCCCTTTTCCCAAAGGATTTTTCCCACGAGACTCAGATCATTATCAACATACTTTCCGTCGACAGGGAGAATGACCCGGATGTCCTTGCTCTGATAGCCTCATCGGCTGCCCTGGCTGTATCGGATATTCCCTTCGAAGAGATAATCGGCGCTGTCCGTGTAGGGCTGAAGGATGGGAATCACATCCTGAATCCCACATTCGCCGAGCTTGAGGAGTGCAGGATAGATGTCCTGGTTGCCGGTACCAGGGACGCGATAACGATGGTTGAAGGGGAAGCGAAGGAAGTGAGCGAGGACGAAATGCTCGGAGCGCTCCAGTTCGCCCATGAACAGATTATCGCGATGGTCGGTATGCAGGAGGAACTGAAGGCGGCAGCCGGCAAGGAAAAGTGGAATTATGAGCCCCCCTTTCATAATGAGGAGCTCGAAGCAACCATCAATGACTTTTGCAGTGATGAGATATCCGGTGCACTCAAGCTCATCGAAAAGAAAGAACGCAAAGAGCGCCTCAGGGAGATACGGGACCAGGCAGTTGCGGAGTACGGAGAGACAGAGGGCACTGAGTCCTTAGCTCCGGATATCGATTCTATACTGAGAGATCTGGAAAAGGAGTTGATGCGAAGGCAGGTCCTCGATACCGAGCGGCGCATCGACGGCAGAGATCCCAAGGAGGTTCGTGAAATAACCTGTCAGGTGGGAGTCCTGCCCAGGACTCATGGTTCTGCCATCTTCACCAGAGGGGAGACCCAGGCGCTGGTTGTAACCACACTGGGTACGGCTGAGGATGAGCAGAGAGTCGACGCTCTTGAGGCGGACTACAGGCGAAAATTCATGTTCCACTATAATTTCCCACCATTTAGTGTCGGTGAGGCCAGGTTCCTCAGGGGTCCCGCCAGGCGCGAGATAGGCCACGGTAATCTTGCTGCCCGTGGTGTGAAGGGCCTGTTACCAGTGAAAGAGGACTTTCCATACACTATTCGTGTTGTTGCGGATGTGCTGGAATCCAACGGGTCGTCTTCCATGGCCTCAATATGCGGCGCTAGCCTGGCTCTTATGGATGCCGGCGTACCGGTTTCCGCAGCTGTTGCCGGTATTGCGATGGGCCTTATCTACACGCCGGAAAAGGCTGTAGTCCTTTCCGATATCCTGGGCGCTGAAGACCACCTTGGTGACATGGACTTCAAGGTTGCAGGAACCAGAAAAGGCATTACGGCCCTCCAGATGGATATAAAGATAGATGGTGTAAGCTCCGAGCTTATGTCCCGAGCCCTCCTTCAGGCCATGGAGGGCAGGATGTTTATCCTCGACAGGATGGATGCATACTTAAGTACCGCCAGACCTGATATTTCACCATATGCTCCGAGACTTATTACCATAAACGTCAAGCCGGACAAGATCCGCGAGATCATAGGTCCCGGCGGTAAGGTCATTCGTCAGATTATCGAGGAGACCGGGGCAAAAGTGGAGGTGGAGGACGATGGAACGGTCGTTATCGCTTCAGTAGATGAAGACGCCGGAAAGAGGGCGCTGGAAATGATAGAGAGGATCATAGAGGAGCCCGAAATTGGCAAGATCTACAGAGGGCTCGTCAGAAAAGTAGTTGATTTCGGTGCCTTCGTTGAGGTTCTGCCTGGCACCGACGGCCTTGTCCACATCTCACAGCTCGCCGAGCACAGGGTCAACAAGGTCGAAGATGTTGTCAAAGAGGGTGATATGGTCGATGTCAAGGTTCTCGAAATTGGCAGGGATGGCAAGATCCGTTTGAGTAAAAAAGCGGCCGAGAGGGAGTTGAAGGAAGAAGAACATTCCGACACCCCCCGGTCCTGAATCCTCCATATGGCCGCGAGATCATCTGTGGGTATTTTCAGAGAAGTTCTTAATAATGGACTCAGGGTCATTATTGAGCCCCTGAGCGATTTTTCGTCCATAAGCATTGGTCTGTGGGTTCTCACCGGTTCCAGAGATGAAGATCCTAATCTGGTGGGGATCAGTCATCTTATCGAGCACCTGGCCTTCAAAGGTACTCCAAGCAGGAGCGCGAAGCAGATCGCCCTGGAGATAGACTCCCTGGGAGGGACTCTCAACGCCTTTACCAGCAAGGAGTTCACCTCCTTTTACGCAAAAGTGCTCGGTGATTCCCTTCCCCATGCCCTGAGTATTCTCTCTGACACAACAATGAACTCCCTGTTTCGTGATGAAGACATCAAGAGGGAGAGGGAGATAATCCTCCAGGAGATATCCATGGTGGAGGATGCTCCTGAGGATTTTGTTCACGATCTGCATACCAGGGAATTCTGGTCAGGCCACAGCCTCGGAAGACCTATTCTGGGAACCTCCGATTCACTCAAGACGATCAAGAGAAAGTCCATCCTCTCCTACCATAAGGAGCGATACTGCCCCGGTTCCATAATCATCACTGCCGCAGGTGCCCTGGATCCGGATAAGCTGCTTAAAGAGTTAGATATAACCTATGGCGGACTTGCAAAGGGCCGGTCTCCTGAGATCCGGAAAGCTCCCGAACCTACTCCCCGTGTCAAGGTCGTGAACCGGGATCTTGAACAGGTCCACTTCTGTACAGGTTTCGAGGGGATCTCTGTGGGCGATGAAAGGCGTTACGCGCTGTTTCTCATGAATACCATCCTCGGTGCGGGCATGAGTTCCAGACTTTTTCAGAAGATAAGGGAAGAGCACGGCCTCGCGTATTCGGTCTACAGTTACCCATCTGCTTACCAGGATACGGGTATGTTGACCATATATTGCGGAACATCCATAGACGGGTTCCCAACGGCCCTGGATCTGATCAGGCAGGAGTCCGAAAAGCTCAGAGAAAAGCCTGTCTCAGCGGTGGAACTGGACGTCGCCAAAAGACAGCTTAAGGGCAACCTCCTTCTTGGTCTTGAGAGCACAAGCAACAGGATGAGCCAGCTAGCCCGGAATGAGATATACTACGGCCGACACATTACGCCCGAACAGATCGTGGAAGGTATCGACAGGGTCACTGCCGGAGATATACTCGATCTCGCGGTAACAATTATCGATCCTGATCGGACGGCGCTTACTGTTATCGGGCCGGTGAATGAGGATGAGCTCCATGCCGGCCTCGCGTAAGAAAAACACCCTGGTAGTTCAGTGCAAAGTTCTGTCTCACGGATTGGGGATGCCTCTGCCGTCCTATTCCACCGACCATGCAGCGGGCATGGACCTGGCAGCGGCAGTGACAGACGATATTGTGCTTGCGCCGGGCGAGAGAGTTCTGGTTCCCACCGGTATACAGATTGCCGTGCCGGAGGGTTTTGAAGCGCAGATAAGGCCCCGGAGCGGCCTGGCCAATGAAAGCGGTATCGTTCTTCCCAACAGCCCGGGGACGGTTGATCCTGACTACAGGGGTGAAGTCAAGGTCATACTCATGAATCTTGGTGACGGTTCCTTCACGATAAACAGGGGCATGAGGATCGCCCAGATGGTAATATCCCCGGTGGTGACCGGACTCCTCGAAATAGTGGATGAGCTACCCGAAACAGGCCGAGGCCATGGGGGGTTCGGACACACCGGAGTATGATGGAATATATTGCCTTTAGTGTCCTTTCAAGCGGAAGCAAGGGTAATTCGATCTACATCGACGGCCCTGAGGGCGCTATTGTTATCGATGCAGGATTGAGCGCAAGGGAGATCATCCGGAGAACTGTTTCCGCTGGCGGAGAGCCGGGCCGTATCAGGGGAATACTCCTTACTCATGAGCATTCAGACCACCTGCGCGGAGTCGTGCCTCTCGCAAGGAAGCTCAAGATCCCCGTATATGGAACAGCATCCACGATCCTGGCTGCGCAGCTGCCGGAGGATATTACAACAGTCAGCTTCGATTCGGGACGATCCTTTAACACGGCGGGTTTTTCCATCATGCCATTTGCTCTTCCCCACGATGCAGCAGATCCCGTGGGTTACATTGTGGAGACCGAAAGTGCACGGATAGGCCTGGCAACAGATCTTGGCTTTGGCACCGCTCTTGTCAGGGACATGCTGCGGAATTGCCGGGTGGTTATCCTGGAGTCGAACCACGACGAACAGATGCTTATGGATGGGCCCTATCCCTGGTTTCTCAAGCAGAGGGTCAACAGCCGCAGTGGGCACCTTTCCAATAACGCATCTTCCCGGATACTGGACGATATTTTTCACGCCGGGCTTGAATCAGTTACGCTTGCCCACCTCTCTGAAATCAATAACGAACCAGATCTCGCATTAGGGTCGGCCAAGGATATCCTTGGCCTTAACGGCAGGAGTGTTAAACTGACAGCGGCATCGGCCCATGAACCGATGCCTCTGATGCGCCTTGATCTCCGCTAGGAACCTGTCGGAGAGCTTTATCAGGCTCCTTGAGAAGAAAGGAAGGTTTTTTCTTGATACCCAGGTATACACGTCCTGAAATGGCAGCCATTTGGGAGCCTGAGAACCGATACAGTATCTGGCTCCAGATAGAGATCCTGGCCTGCGAAGCCCTGAATAGACTGGGCAGGATCCCTGATGAGGCGCTGAAGGTCATCAGTGAGAAGGCAGCATTCGACGTTGACCGGATAGATGAGATCGAACGTGAAGTAAAACACGATGTGATAGCCTTTCTGACTTCCGTTGCGGAAAAAGTTGGTCCCGATTCGCGCTACATTCACCTGGGCATGACAAGTTCGGATGTGCTTGACACCTCCTTTGCCGTGCAGATGGTCCAGGCCGCCGACCTGATCCTCGAGGGTCTTGCAAACTGCAGGGATATACTAAGAATGCGGGCCGAAGAGACCAGAGATATGGTCATGATGGGAAGGTCCCACGGTGTTCATGCTGAGCCGACCACCTTCGGCCTGAAGATGGCCCTGTGGTACGAAGAATTGGGAAGGGCCGAAGTCAGGATCGTAAAAGCGAGGGATACAGTAGCGGTAGGCAAACTCTCGGGGGCGGTGGGAACCTACGCAGCACTTTCTCCAGATGTTGAATCATATGTTTGCGAGAAGCTTGGACTGAGTCCAGCGAAGGTGACAACACAGGTGATCCAGAGGGACAGGCACGCTGAGTACATCACGGCAATGGCACTTGCGGCCAGTTCCATAGAGAAGTTTGCCGTAGAGATAAGGCACCTGCAAAGAACCGAAGTAGGAGAGGTATCAGAGCCTTTTACGAAGGGACAGAAGGGGTCGTCAGCAATGCCCCACAAGAAGAATCCGATCCTGTCGGAAAACCTCACGGGTCTTTCGAGGCTCCTGAGAGGATACTGTCTCACTGCCATGGAGAACATACCACTCTGGCACGAGAGGGACATAAGCCACTCTTCTGCAGAGAGGGTGATCTTTCCGGATACCACTATTGTGCTGGATTTCATGATCCACCGGTTTGCCGGAATGATGGAAGGGCTGGTCGTCTACCCTGAGCGTATGAAGGCTAATATGGAGATCTCCGGGGGTACTACCTGCTCCCAGAAACTCCTCCTGGCCCTTGTGGACTCGGGGATATCGAGGGAGGACGCCTACGCTATAGTCCAGAGAAACGCCCATAGTTCTCTTGATTCCGATGAATCTTTCGAGGGTCACGTTAAAAAGGACCCAGATGTCATCAGTCTGCTCGATAATGAGGCGCTGGCTTCGGTATTCGGACCGGCAGATCTGTTTGCCGGTGTAAAACTGGTTTTCGACAGGGTTTTTTCGGGGGAGGAGTAAGTTGGCAGTTCGGGTTGAAGTGGGATTCAGGGACGGAGTAAGGGATCCCAAGGGCGAGAGGGCAGCAAGAGATATCTACGAGATGACCGGAGTATCTGTGGAGTCTGTAAACACAATGACCGTCTACACTCTCGATATTGACCTTGATCCTGAGATCCTGGAAACGATAGCTTCAGGTCCTCTTACCGATCCTGTAATACAGGAGTATTCAATCGAATCACCACTGAAGTCGGATTTCGATATGCTGATAGAGGTTGGTTACAAACCCGGTGTCACGGACAATGTGGGCAGATCCGCCGGTGAGGCTGTTTCACAGATCCTGGGCAGACCGCTGGTTGGTGATGAGAGGGTTTACACGTCAACCCAGTTTCTCATTCGCGGCGGCATCTCCGTCCAGGATGCACAGGCTGCCGCGGCACAGGTCCTTGCAAATGAGCTCATACACCGCTGGAATATAGTACCCAGGTCGGATTTCGATCCGGACACTGGTCTTGAGGCAGAGGTACCCAGGGTCAGTATCGAAGGCGGAGGACGCGTACGGGAAGTGGATACAGACGGAGATGATGAAACTCTGATGGCTCTGTCCCGCGACATGCTCCTTGTCCTTTCGGTTGAGGAGATGAGGGTTATAAAGGAGTATTTCGCAAGAGAGGACGTTTTACAGAAGAGAAAAGAGGTTGGCCTCGGACGGAAGGTTACGGATGTGGAGATAGAATCCCTGGCCCAGACCTGGTCCGAACACTGCAAGCACAAGATCTTCAACGCGCGGATCAGCTACAGAGATGAGGACGGTCACGTTCAGGAAGTTGACTCCCTGTTTAAAACATTCATTGTGGGCGCTACCGAAAAAATAAGACAGGCCATGGGCAGCCGGGATATATGTCTTTCCGTGTTCGTAGATAATGCGGGCGTGATCAGGTTCAACGATGATCACAACCTCGTTTTCAAGGTGGAAACGCACAATTCACCCTCGGCACTGGACCCATATGGGGGGGCCCTTACCGGCATTGTAGGTGTTAACAGGGATCCTTTCGGTACCGGCAAGGGCGCCAATCTGCTGTTTAACACCGATGTCTTCTGTTTCGCGTCGCCTTTTTTCAATGGAGAACTTCCACCCAGGATCCTTCACCCCAGGAGGATATATGAAGGTGTAGTCGAAGGCGTTGAGCACGGCGGCAACAAGAGCGGAATTCCCACTGTAAACGGAGCAGTTGTTTTTGACGAACGGTTTCTGGGAAAACCCCTTGTATACTGCGGGACCGGCGGGATAATGCCGGCCTGGATCAACAATGAGCCCTCACATCTCAAAAAAGCCGAGGTGGGAGACAGGGTAGTCATGGTCGGGGGCAGGATCGGCAAGGACGGGATACACGGCGCGACATTCTCTTCCGAGGAGCTGCACGAAGGGTCACCGGTTTCCGCTGTGCAGATCGGAGACCCCATAACACAGAAGAGGATGACGGATTTCCTCCTGAAGGCCCGTGACCTGGGACTTTACAGCAGCATTACCGACAACGGCGCCGGAGGGCTGTCCTCTTCGGTCGGGGAAATGGCTGAAGATACCGGCGGCGCCGTCCTGTACCTGGATCTCGCGCCCCTGAAATACGCAGGTCTGGATCCCTGGGAGATACTGATCTCGGAAGCCCAGGAACGCATGACAGTAGCTGTACCCCCGGAGAATCTGCCCGCTTTTATGAAGCTTTCGAAGAAAATGGGTGTGGAATCCACCGATCTCGGGGAGTTCACCGACACTGGATACTTCCATCTGCTCTACGAGGGAAAGACTGTTGGATATCTTGAGATGGAATTCCTGCATAACGGTGTCCCTCAGATGGTCCTTCCAGCCCAGTGGATTTCTCCTGAACTGTCCGAGCCTGACCTTGCCATGCCGGAAGATATCGGAGGAGTTCTCAAAGAGCTCCTGGGTCGATTGAATATCTGCTCTAAAGAAACCATAGTACGCAGGTACGACCACGAAGTTCAGGGCGGAAGCGTGGTAAAACCCTTTACCGGCGTCATGGACGACGGTCCATCGGATGCCGCTGTGATCCGTCCGATCCTTGACTCCTTTGAAGGGGTCGTTGTTGCCAACGGGATTATCCCGCGGTATGGCGACATTGATGCCTATAACATGGCCACCTGCGCTGTTGACGAAGCACTGAGGAATTATGTGGCGGTTGGGGGTGATCCCCGATGGGTGGCTGCCCTGGACAATTTCTGCTGGTGCGATCCTGTCCAGTCGGATAAGACACCTGACGGAGCCTTCAAGCTCGCGCAGCTGGTGAGGGCCAACATGGGCCTTTTCGATGCTGTAACGGCCTTTGAAATGCCCCTCATCTCCGGCAAGGACAGCATGAAGAACGATTACATCATGGGCGGCACAAAGATCTCCATACCCCCCACTCTTCTTATTTCGGTGATAGGGCGCATGGAGGATGTTCGAAAAGCGGTGACCATGGATCTTAAGGAACCCGATAACGTGATCTACCTGCTTGGAAACACGGCCGATGAACTGGGCGCATCTGAATATTACGCCCACCTCGGCCACCTGGGTGCCAACGTTCCCATGGTCGATCTGGGATCGGCCCATAAGAGGTACCTTGCGCTTCACGCAGCCATCCTGGACGGGCTGGTCAGGTCCTGTCATGATCTTTCAGACGGCGGCCTCGGGGTTGGGGCAGCTGAAATGTGCTTTGCCGGGGGAGTCGGTATGAAGATCGACCTGGAGCTCGTTCCCTCTGACGGAGATCTGGGGGAGGACCGGTTACTGTTCTCCGAATCGGCAAGCAGGTTTCTGGTGGAGGTAGAATCGGAAAAGGCCGCTGCCTTCGAAGAGTGCATGGCAGGTACTGTTTTTTCGAGAATAGGCATTACAAAAGATGACGCGGAGTTTACAGTGACGCGGGACACAAAACTTATCTTCTCCCTCGGTAACCGTGACATGAAGGAAGCCTGGCAGGGTACCCTGGGGGGAATGTGATGACGGCCACGCCGAAGGCCCTTGTTATTACAGGGAACGGGACGAACTGCGAGAGGGAGGCAGCCGAGGCATGCAGACTGGGTGGATTCTCCGTCCGGATAGCCCACATATCAGAGCTTCTTTCAGGCGAGGTGACCCTGGATGATCACCACTTCCTTAACCTGACCGGTGGTTTCCTTGACGGGGACGATCTGGGTTCGGCGATGGTGCAGGCAAACAGGTTGAAATACGCGAAAGTCCATGGAAGTGAAGAGCGGCTTGCCGAGCAGATAGACAGGTTTATTGAGCGTTCCAGACCGATACTGGGTGTGTGCAACGGTTTCCAGCTCATGGTCAAGATGGGGCTGCTCCCTGCCCTGGATGGCTCCAGAGTGCAAAGCGCGACATTGACTTTCAACGATTTCGGCCGGTTTGAGGACCGCTGGGTCAATATGGTTGTTAATGGCGGATCTCCCTGTATATTCACAAAGGGGATGTCCGTGGTTACACTTCCGGTGAGGCATGGAGAGGGCAA
>JBGMRC010000009.1:19044-22871 GCA_048061075.1 bacterium
TATTCACAAAGGGGATGTCCGTGGTTACACTTCCGGTGAGGCATGGAGAGGGCAAATTCCTGGTTGATGATGAGGCTGTCCTGGACAGAATGGAGGATCTGCACCTTCTCGCTGTCAGGTATGCTGACAGGGACGGTACGGGCCCCACCATGGAATACCCTGCAAATCCCAATGGCTCGATGAGATCGGTTGCGGGGATCTGTTCCCCGTCCGGTCTCCTTTTCGGTTTGATGCCCCACCCCGAGGCGTTTCTGCACAGGGTTAATCATCCTCGCTGGACGAGGGAAAACCTTCCGGAAGAAGGAGCAGGTGTTGCCTTTTTCCGGAATGCCAGACAATATGCTGATGAAGCTCTCTGAAGCCAGACCTGGTAGGGTTGAAAACAGACCACAAAAACCGAAAGCTGTTCAGTCCGGGGTAGAAGATGGTAAATGAATAGATATTTCACCTGCTAATTGGAAGATAAACCTTGAAAGGTAAACGGATTTGACAACAGAAGACGATAAATTCAGGGACGAATGCGGGATTTTTGGTGTTTTCGGTCATCCGGAAGCCGCGAATCTGACCTATCTGGGTCTGTATGCGCTCCAGCACAGGGGACAGGAGAGCGCAGGGATCGCCAGCACGGATGGTACCCGCCTCTTCCGCTATGGTGAAATGGGCCTTGTCAACGATATCTTTAACGAAGATGTCCTGGAGAAGCTTCCGGGTGATGTGGCTATCGGGCACAACCGCTACTCCACATCCGGTGAGAGCCTGCCTGAAAACATTCAGCCCATAGCGGTAACATATGCCCGCGGCGGACTTGCCGTAGCACATAACGGCAACCTGGTTAACGCCATGCAGCTGCGCAAGGATCTTGAGGAGGCCGGCGCGATCTTCCAGTCATCTTCCGATACTGAAGTTCTCATACACCTGATAGCCAAGTCCAGGGCGACGGATTTTGTGGAGAGGGTTGTCGAGGGCCTCTATCAGATAAGGGGCGCCTATTCCATCCTCATGCTGACGGAAAAGCGTATCATCGCCATCAGAGATCCGCGGGGTTTCAGGCCCCTTTCGATAGGACGCCTGGGGGACTCCTATATCTTCAGTTCCGAGACATGCGCGCTGGATCTTATCGAGGCGGACTTCTACCGGGATGTGGAACCCGGTGAGGTTGTTGTAGTTGATGAAGGGGGCATCAGTACCTTCTTTCCCTTCCCCAAGATGAAAGCCGCTCCCTGCATATTCGAGTTCATCTACTTTGCCAGGCCCGACAGCTTCATAGGCGGTAAGAGCATTTACCAGGCACGAAAGGAGTTGGGACGGCAGCTTGCCAGGGAAGCTCCCGTGGAAGCCGACGTTGTGATACCTGTGCCGGACTCGGGAGTGCCGGCAGCTTTCGGTTTCGCCGAGCAAGCAGCGCTTCCCATGGAGATGGGGCTCATAAGGAACCACTACGTTGGGCGTACCTTTATCGAGCCCTCCCAATCGATCCGGCACTTCGGAGTCAAGCTGAAACTCAATCCCTGCCGGGATACGTTCCAGGGCAAGAGCGTTGTGCTGATAGACGATTCCATCGTGAGAGGTACAACGAGCCGCAAGATCGTGAAGATGGTGAGAGATGCGGGAGCATCTTCGGTTCACATGAGGATCAGCTCACCACCAACGGTAAATCCATGCTTTTACGGGATCGACACACCTACACACCAGGAGCTTATCGCCTCTAGCCACGAGGTTGAGGAGATCCGTGATTATATAACAGCCGATTCCCTGGGATATCTCAGCATGGATGGGATGCACAAATCCCTGGGATGGGAGATCCCGGAGGATGTCAATGAATTCTGTGATGCGTGCTTCTCCGGGGATTATCCGGTTGCCTTTCCCCGCGAGGAGGATGATACTCAAATGACCCTGTGGGCACCGCGGATCAGGCATGTATGAAACCCCGTCTCATATCGCCCTCATTGAAAGTGCGTCAATCGAGGGAGTTGAGTCCAGAAAACGTCACCTTCTGGAGAACGGGCCTCACGAATTGGGATGGAGCTATTCAAACATCCTCGACGTGGGGCGCAGGCTGCAGAATCAGATCAGAAAAAGGGGCTTTTTCCGCCTCTATCTTTATATACCAGATTCCGGAAACGGAAAAATTCTCTACTGGATGAAGATAACGAACCTCAAGACCTTCAGGAAGCCCGAGTTATTTGCTGATCCCGTGGACGGCAGGCGGTATCTGATACACTCAAGAATGCTTATCCAGTCTATCGGGGACATACGTGAAGAACGGGAACTTTCCGGTTTTCGCAGCGCCGACCGACGCTGGCCGGATCCCAGGCATCTTGCGCTGGGTTTCCTCTTCGCGGTCGACCCGGAGGCGTAGGGGAGTTGGATCCAGTCAGCATCGCCGTACTTCTGACCGGGGTATTCTTCCTCGCTTTCGGCATGACCGCGTACAGGTACTTTTATGTGGTTATTGGAGTGACCGTCGGTCTCGTGGCGGCGGTATGGGCAAGAAAACCCATGCTGACACTGCCCGGCCTGTCCGATCGCCCCGGCGTCGCAGGTGTCCTGATAATAGTCCTGTTCGTCCTGCTGGGTATCTTTCTTGCCACTCGTTTCAGGAAACCGCTGGCGTTCCTGAGCGGTTTGGGAACGGGCGTCTTCCTGTACAGGGTTGCCGCAGCCATATGGACAGGCGGCAATATCGTTCAGGCGCTGACGGGACCGATTAAACCGGGGGCGATGGAGCTTCTTGCCGGAACAGTCTTCGGCATCCTCTTCCTTCTATACGAATTTTTGTTCGCCCTGGTCCTGACTTCGGCTGTGGGCGCGGCATTGTGTACATGGGTTATCGGAGGACGCTGGACCTTTGCGGCCTTTCTCCTGATCGGCCTTGTCGCACAGCCCCTCATCTCCAACAGGCTCGTCCCGGAAAGCATCGGCGGCAAGAAAGGCAGGGACGCTACAAAAACCGGCCTGAAGACCAGGCTGTTCATTATAGCGGTGCTGATCATCCCTCCCTCGTCTGCCTGGGCCGATCAGATAATGCACCAAATCACCATGCAGTCGGGAAAGGCTGTGCTGGAACAGAAACTTGGCAGATGATATAGTTATAAGCGATGTGTACTCAATTCAGCGGGTGGTCTGAATGTCCAGGCGCAGAAAAGACAAGAGAAAGAGAAGGGCCTTCAAGGAAGACCAGCAGGCTTATTCCGGACCTCCTGCGGCAGCAGAATCGGAGGTCGAAAAGAGACCTTCAGCAGAGGAACCGGTTGAAGCTGAGATAGAACAGTTTGCCGGGGACCCCGCGCCAGTGGAAATCCAGGGGGATGGAGAACCAGTCCGAAAGCCCGATACGGAGTCACAGGTCCCAGGGAATAGCTGGCTTTCCAGGAACCGGGAGAACCTCCTTCTCGGTATCCTGGCACTTTATGTCCTGCTACTTGGTCTGGGAACCGCTGGGGAGCTTTTTGAGATCGAGTGGATACTTAACCTTCCCATTTTCAGGTAGGTTACCTTCCCGTTCATTGATGTCATGACCGCAGCCAGAAAAATCAGTCTCGCCCGCCTGATCAACCAAATGGCAGAGGATCTTTTTGCCGGTAAAGCGTCACCCGAAAAATACCTCGAAACGGTGAGGGACTCAGTCACCGCTGATTCCTATGCAATGATGAAGCTCCTGCCCGGGGAAGCAAAACTGCAGCTCCTGTCCAGCCTTGACATGAACGTGATTCCCGATGACATAGAGGCGCCCCTTATTCTTGAAGAGGCTGTGGCCTTCCCTGAAAGATCAGTGGTATCTCCCACCGGCTCCTTTGTATGCGACCCGTTTTTGAACTCCGAGGGAG
>JBGMRC010000010.1:0-22115 GCA_048061075.1 bacterium
ATTCCTCGCGATGACTATTTCTGGGACATGGGTCCTGGGACCCGGGACACCGGCCGAGGGCCGGCCGGGGAGAGGAAGAGTAAGGTTGTGGTGCTGCTTGTTAGCCTATAGCCTACCGCCTATAGCCTATAGCCTGATTTCACGCATTACGCATCACGATCCTGGATTCCTGTAATTCACTGAAAATAATCCCGGACATTGAGCCAAGATGAGGCAAAAGATGGAAATAATCGTATGCATTAAACAGGTACCGGACACCACCAAGGTCAAGATAAACCCCGAGACCAACACGCTCATAAGGGAGGGTGTGGACAGCATAATCAATCCCTTTGACCTGTATGCCATTGAAGAGGGTGTCAGACTCTGTGAGAAGCATGGCGGTACGGTGAAGATCCTCACCATGGGTCCGCCTCAGGCCGAGGAGGCTCTCCGGGAGGCCATTTCGCTGGGGGCCGATGAAGGGTATCTGATCACAGACAGGGCTTTTGCGGGTGCGGATACCTGGGCAACGTCATACACCCTGGCAGCTGCGATCAGGATGATAGGAGATTTCGACCTTATTCTATGCGGCAAACAGGCCATCGATGGTGATACGGCCCAGGTAGGGCCGTCCCTTGCTGAACAGCTCGATATTCCCTATGCGGCTTTTGCGAGAAATATCAGGGAGGTGTCTGATAAAAAGCTGGTCCTGGAGCGAATGTTCGAAGGAGGTTACGAAGTCGTCAGGATGCCCTTGCCAGGATTGATGACTGTCGTTAAGGAGATTAACGAACCGAGGATCGCCTCTTTGAAGGGAAAGATGAAAGCAAAGAAAAGCGAAATCGTCAAGTTCGGCAGGTCCGACCTTGATGTGGAAGATGTCCATATAGGTCTGGATGGTTCTCCCACAAGAGTCGTAAAAATATTCTCTCCCGACCTGAGGAGGGCAGGGGAAAAGTGGGACGGTGAGCCGGGGGAACTCGCCGGTAAGCTGGTTGGAGCGCTTCGTGAACAAAAGTTGGTCTGACGTGTGATGTGTTATGCGTAACGCGTGATGAGTAATTAGTGATTGGTGATTAGTAATTGGTGATTAGTGAAACCAGGCTATAGGCGCTGGGCGCTTATCCCGCCCAACGTCCAATGTCCAACGCCCAACGTGGTTTAATAATACTCTAATTTCTAATGCTCTAATGTTCTAAACCAATTTCCAATTTCGAATGCTTCAATAACTAACAACCAACAACGTTCAACTTTTAACATGTCACAATATAAATAAGAGGAAACATAAAATAACAATCATGGACAAGCAGAAAAATCAGGAGAAAAAATACACGGCAGTAATTGTACTACCTGATCTTTGCGACGGTTGTGAGGAGTGTCTTGAATCGTGTCCTTATGACGCCATCGACATGGTCGATGGGAAAGCCTGGATCAACGAGAAATGTACGTTGTGTATGGCATGCATAGAAGCATGCCCTCTGGAGGCTATCATCAGCGAGGAGAGCGATGCAGCAGTTCCGGACTTTGACAAGGATTCATTCTCAGGAGTCTGGGTATTTGCTGAACAGCGGGCAGGCAGGGTTTCTACTGTGACGAGGGAATTGCTTGGTGAGGGTAGAAAGCTCGCTGACGAAACGGGTGAGAACCTGACGGCTGTTCTCTTTGGGCATAATATGGAACCCTCGGCAAGGGAGCTCGTTCAATTCGGAGCGGATGAAGTTGTATATGTGGATGATCCGGAACTGGGTCAATTCAATGACAGCCCCTACGCGGCTGTTCTGTCCAGCCTGATCATTGAGAAAAAACCCTCGATAGTGCTTGCCGGCGCCACATTCATGGGAAGATCCTTTATTCCCATGGTTGCCACAAAGGTGGAGGGGGGCTTGACAGCTGATTGCACAGCTCTTGGAATTGATAGCGAGACCGGAGATCTCCTGCAGACCCGCCCGGCCTTCGGTGGCAACATCATGGCAACGATCATCTGTCCCAACCACCGGCCCCAGATGGCAACAGTAAGACCAAAAGTACTCACCCCGTCCCAGCAGGATGATCACAGGAAAGGTGAGGTTCATATCATAAAGGGTATCGGTGACTTTGAGGTGAATGCCCGTACAGAGGTCCTCGAAGTTGTAGAAGAGGTTATGGATACTGTTAACCTCGCCGAGGCGGATATTATCATCTCCGGCGGAAGGGGGATGGGCGGCCCTGATGGTTTCAAACTTGTAGAGGAACTTGCCATTCTCCTGGACGGAGCTATGGGAGCGTCGAGATCAGCTGTCGATTCAGGTTGGGTGCCTTATTCACACCAGGTGGGACAGACCGGAAAAACGGTACAACCCAGGTTATATATCGCCTGCGGTATCTCTGGCGCCGTTCAGCACCTTGCCGGAATGCAAGCCTCGGAAGTCATCGTGGCAATAAACAAGGATGCTGACGCACCGATCTTCGATGCAGCCACATACGGCCTCGTTGGGGACGTCTTTCAACTCATCCCGGAGATAATACGTTCGGTGAAAAAAGCCAGGGGTGAACCCTGATGGTAGCCCTTATCTTTCCCGGTCAGGGCTCTCAGTTCGTTGGAATGGGAAATGACCTTGCTGACTGGTCTCCTGTGGCCCGGCATGCCATGCAGGAAGCTGACGAAACGCTGAATTTTTTTCTTAGCCGCATGTGCTTTCACGGGCCGATGGATGATCTGAAGCTCACCGAAAATACCCAGCCGGCGATCCTTGCGGTAAGCGTAGCCGCTTACAGGTGTCTGGGTGAACAATTGGAATTTTCAGCGTCGTTTGTAGCAGGACACAGTTTGGGGGAGTATTCTGCCCTTGTTGCCGCCGGAAGCATATCGTTCCCGGAAGCCTTAATAGCAGTCCGAGAGAGGGGAAGAGCAATGCAGGAAGCCGTTGGGCCACGAGAAGGGGCAATGGCGGCCCTGATGGGGCTTGAGAAGGAAAAGGTACTTGCTCTTTGCGATGAGCTGACTGATGAGAATGGCCTGGTTTCGCCTGCCAATTTCAATTCCCCGGGGCAGATCGTAATTGCCGGCGACCGGTCAAAGGTTGAAGCCGCTCTTGTCCTTTTCAAGGAAAGGGGAGGAAAGAGGGCAGTGGAACTTCCGGTGAGCGCCCCGTTCCACTGCGGCCTGATGAAGCCTGCCGCAGAACATATGGAAGGTGTTCTTGCGGACATTACCATTGACAGTCCGAAGACCGTTCTGATAAACAACGCTGAAGCGAACCCGTTGTCTTTATCGGATCAGATAGCACCTTCCCTCATCAGGCAGATAACTTCTCCTGTGCTTTGGGAGGATTCGATCCGCTATCTGGTTGATGAGGGCGTCGATTCCTTTCTTGAGGTCGGCCCGGGCAAGGTTCTCACAGGTCTGGTTAAGCGAATAGAGAGAGATGCGGCCGCACTGTCTTTTGGAACCGCTGAAGAGTTCGACGCGGCCGCGGCACTGGTTGAGGAGAAAAGTGAATGAGTGAGAAAAGAGTAGCGGTTGTCACGGGTGGCGGACAGGGTATCGGAAAAGGTGTCCTCCTTTCTCTGGCCTCAGCGGGAATTAATGTTGTTGCAGCCGATATAAATCCGGAGGCTGCGCTTGAAGCTTCCAGGGAAGCCGAGTCATTAGGGGTCAGGGCGATCTCCTGCGAGGTCAATGTTGCTGAAGCCGGTAGCGTTAAAGAGATGGTGAGCACAACCATGGACACCTTCGGTAGAATAGACCATCTGGTAAATAATGCCGGAATAACCCGCGACAGTCTACTGATGAAGATGGATGACGCTGCCTGGAATGCGGTTATCAACGTAAACCTGAATGGAACATACCTGTGTTCCAGAATGGTGGTCAGGCAGATGATCAAACAGAGGTACGGAAGGATAGTCAACATCTCCTCAGTTGTGGGAGCCATGGGAAACGTTGGCCAGACAAATTACGCCGCTTCCAAAGCAGGTGTTGTAGGATTCACCAAGGCCCTGGCCAGGGAGGTTGCCCAGAGAAACATCACGGTCAACGCCGTCGCGCCTGGTTTCATTAAGACGGCGATGACTGACGCTATTCCGGAAAAGGCCAGGGAATTGCTGGTCAGCCAGATACCCATGCAGCGCCTTGGCACACCGGAGGATGTGGCGTCTGCTGTGAACTTTCTTCTGTCAGGTGCCGCTTCATACATAACCGGACAGGTAATTGCCGTGAACGGCGGGATGTACATGTAAGCATTTATAAACCGGTAACCCTGAACACGCTATAAGGAGGACAAAATGGAAGTAACTAACAAAATCAAGGAGATCATTGCTGAACAACTCAATCAGGATGCCGATTCCATCGACACCTCTTCACACTTTATCAATGACCTGGGCGCCGATTCCCTGGATGTTGTGGAACTCGTCATGGCTTTTGAAGAGGCTTTCGATCTGGAGATCCCGGATGAAGACGCGGAAAAGATCCTTACTGTTCAGGATGCCATAAAATATATCCAGGAGAAGAGTTAAGAGAGTTTCTAAAATGAAAAAACGGGTTGTTATCACAGGATTAGGAGCGGTAACACCGGTTGGTTTGAATGTTCGGGAAAGCTGGGAGAACCTTCTAGCCGGAAAATCCGGTGTAGGTGAGATCACGAAATTCGATTCCGAGGCATTCGCTGCCCGCATCGCTGCTGAAGTCAAGGGTCTGGATCCGGAGGAGCGGATAGACAAGAAAGAGCTGAGGAAGATGGACATGTTCATCGTTTTCGCCATCTTCGCTGCTCTGGAGGCTCTTGAGCATTCGGGCCTGGTCATAGACGAGACCAACGATGAACGGGTCGGGGTTTGCCTTGGCGCAGGCCTTGGAGGTCTTCCGTACATAGAGAAATATGCGGAAGTTCTGATGAGATCAGGCCCCAGGAGGATCACACCTTTCTTCATACCCATGGTCATCGCCAATCTTGCCTCCGGCCAGGTCTCCATCATGACCGGCGCCAAGGGACCTAACAGCTGCGTTGTTACAGCATGTGCCACCGGGACTCACTGTATAGGAGATGCCCATAGAATGATCCAGTATGGTGACGCCGATGCAATGATAGCAGGTGGTACAGAGGCAACGATAACGCCTCTTGCCTTTGCCGGCTTCAATTCCATGAAGGCCCTCTCAAGGAGGAATGATGAGCCTGAGCGAGCCAGCCGTCCTTTCGACAAGGGCCGGGATGGTTTTGTAATGGGCGAGGGGGCCGGGGTTCTCGTCCTGGAGGAAATGGAATTCGCGATCGCCAGGGGCGCTGATATCCTGGCTGAAGTCGCCGGTTTCGGTATGTCGGGAGACGCATTCCATATAACCGCGCCTCCCGAGGGCGGGACCGGGGCTGCTCAGTGCATGCGTAACGTGTTGAGGGATGGCGGCCTGGAACCTGAGGATGTAAGTTATATTAACGCCCATGGGACGAGTACACCGTACAACGACCTGTTCGAAACCCAGGCGATCAAGTCTGTCTTCGGCGATGAGGCATATAACATCCCGGTAAGCTCCACCAAGTCCATGACAGGCCACCTCCTTGGCGCTGCCGGCGGAGTTGAGTCTGTGATATCGGTAATGGCGGTAATGAACAACAAGATCCCGCCGACTATAAATTACGAAGAGCCGGATCCGGAATGCGATCTGGATTACGTCCCCAATGAGGCGAGGGAAGCTGAGGTCGATATAGCTATGACCAACTCCTTCGGTTTCGGCGGCACGAACTCCTGTGTGGCATACAAGAAGTTCAAACCCTGATCGGCTGCCTCGGAATTCATTCAACTCGCTGTGGACAGGATAGAAGCGTTGCTGTTGGACCTCGATGGTACCCTTCTGGACATCGAGGTTTCTTTTTTCCTGGCCAGCACACACAGGGTGGACAGAAAAGAAGCCGTGACAGCACCCGATGCCACTGGCGACCTGAAGGAGCTCGGGAGGCTCCTGGGGCTTTGGTAAGTAGTATTCATCAATATCTTAGTCAGATCAGAAGCAGAGGAAGCAGATCAGCGTGGTTGACAGATACAATAATTCAACAAACGGCACCAAAGATGTAACTCCCAGGAGGGAAAGTCACAGGATCCACATCATCCTGTTCCTGGCTACATTCCTATCGACAACGGCGGCCGGGGCCATGCAGCAGGGGATTAATCCGCTAAATGACCCCGTCGGTCTTTTCAGAGGACTGCCGTTCTCCCTGACTCTGATGACGATCCTCCTGGGGCACGAGATGGGGCACTATCTGACATCCCGGGTCCACAGTGTGCCCGCTACCCTTCCCTACTTCATACCGGCACCTTCCCTGGTGGGTACGTTCGGTGCTGTTATCAGAATAAAGGGGACGATCTGGGACAGACGATCACTTCTGGATATAGGCGCATCCGGCCCCCTTGTGGGTTTTTTTCTTGCCGTGCCCGCATTATTCATTGGTTTTGCCCTTTCGGATATCGTACCGGCCGGTGGTGAATCCGGCGCTATCGCTCTCGGTGACAGCCTGATAGTTTACCTTACCGGACTTCTGGCCGTGGGAAACCTGCCCGATGGTAGTACACTGCTGCTGCATCCCGTGGGTTTCGCGGGGTGGATCGGGATGTTTATTACATCCTTGAATCTCCTGCCGGTGGGACAGCTCGATGGCGGTCATATCGCCAAGGCCTTATTTCCAGGAACAGCTGACAGATTGGCCAGGGTAGTACATATAGCACTCATCTTTATGGGTATAATTTTCTGGGAGGGTTGGCTCATCTGGGCTCTTCTCCTGGTTTTCCTCGGAGTACGCCATCCACCTGTGCTGTTGCCTCACATAGATCTTGACCCCGGTAGAAGAAAAGTTGGGTTTGTTGCTCTAGCTATTCTGATTTTGACCTTTGTACCGTCGCCGTTTGTGATGCTGTAAGCATAGTTGAAAGTTGAAAGTTGAAGGTTGTTAGTTGCTGGATTGCAATATATTTTTTAGCTTTCAACATTTAACTTTTAACTAACAACTTGCGGTTACCCGCAGCCTTGACAGTCAAATCTACTATGAGATAGTTTTACCTCACAGATGGAGGTGATTTCATGATGAGAAAAATAGCTGTGCCGGCCTTGCTCCTTTTGCTCGTGGCAGCTTTCTCCGGCTGCATAGTGAGTAAAAAGGACTATCTGCTCAAGTCCGATGAGGCTGATCGATTTGCTGTAAGCTACAGGGAACAGAAAGAAAAAAATGATGCCCTGACCAAAGACCATCAGGACCTTCTTCGGGACCACAAAAACGTGACTGAGGAAAGGGATCTGCTCAAAAGCAAGCTTGAAATCGAACAGGCTGTTGCTGAGGAACTCAGGGTCCAGAACCAGCGCTTAAATAATATCATCCTGACCAAGGAGGTTTCACAGACCAGGATCATCAAGGATACTATGGAAATAAACAAGAAGCTCCAGGAGACCAATACAGGTCTGAGGGAGAAACTTGTTATCAGGGAAGATGAACTAAAACGTCTTAAAGCTGATTATGAATATCTGCAGAAGAGGAAGAAAAAAGAACTCACCCAACTGAAGACGACCTATGACGAGCTTGTTGATGGCTTGAAGAGCGAGATCGAGGCCGGAGAGGTACAGATACGGCGGATGAAGGACCGGCTCTCGGTGAATCTGGTCGAAAAAATTCTCTTCGATTCAGGAAAGGCGGAACTCAAACCCACTGGAGTTAAGATCCTCAGAAAGATTGGTGCTGAGCTGGCCAAGATCGAAGGCAAGAGGATCCAGATCGAAGGGCACACGGATAACGTGCCTATTGGGGGGCGACTGAAGGAAAAATTCCCCACAAACTGGGAGCTGTCCGCCAGCCGTGCCCTGGCAGTTGTTCGCATCCTCCAGGCAGATGTTGGGATCGATCCGACCCTGCTCTCCTCTGCCGGTTACGGTGAGTACCAACCAGTGGTTTCGAACGAGACGGCTGAGGGAAAAGCTGCAAACAGGAGGATAGAAATAGTGCTGCTGCCTCTTTATGAAAAGATCAGCGAAGCATCAGAATCTACTGAATAGTTGAACGTTAAAAGTTAAAAGTTGAAAGTTAATAAATAATATCAAAAATCATCAACTACCAACTTTCAACCTTCAACATTCAACTTTAAACCGGGAACAACTACCCGATTATTGCTCAACTAAGATATGCGAACGGTTTTACATAAGACCAACGGAGGAAAAAAATGACAAACGCCAATTTTCTTGTGAAAGTGACCGATGCCACCATGCCTCAGGTAAGGAAAGCTCTAAAGGGCGCCGGTATTGAGGTGAGGAGCATAATCCTGGTGCACAAGGAAGAGACAGAAACGGAAGAAGCACAAGAAGAAATGCAGGAAGAAAAAAAGGATGAAGCGAAAGGGGAGGAGTCAGGAGATAACTGATGCTGGTAATAAGGTTCCAGAACAGCAGTTGATCCGGCGCCGGTAGTTTTTTCTGTAAAGGGGGATGAAATGCGAATCAAATTTATTGGCCATTCCTGTTTTCTGTTAACCTCGGAGGACGGGACCAGAATACTTACGGACCCGTATGAGCATGCTGCTTACGACGGCGCGGTCAAATACAGGCCAGTTGACGAAGAAGCTGAGATCGTCCTCGTTACCCACGGTCATCCTGACCATAACTATACCGCCGATATCAGGGGGGAACCTGAGATAATCAGTTCAATCGGCGCGCAGACTGTGGCCGGCATAGACATAATGGGCGTCCCATCCTTCCACGACACGTCCAAAGGTTCCGAAAGGGGCAGCAATATCATTTTCAAGGCGGTTATTGACGGAATTTCAGTATGCCACCTCGGGGACCTGGGACATACAATTGACGAGGAAACGGCTGCGAAGATCAAGCCTGTTGATATCCTTTTCATGCCGGTAGGGGGCTTTTTTACTATAGGGAAGGAGGAGTCCGACTCTATCATTCAGGCTCTTGATCCGGACCTCGTAATTCCGATGCATTTCAAGACCGCAAGTATAGATTTTTCCATCGCTCCGGTAGATGATTTCCTGGAAGGCAGGCAGAACGTGACCAGGGACGGTTCCTCGGAGGTGGAACTTGCCGGCGGTGACCTTCCTGCCGGTATCCTGGTCCTGGATCCGGATGCAGTTCCATTTTAACTTTTTACGACCCTACCAATGTCACAGAGCTGCAACGATCTGCCGCCCGCCAACTGTGAAGTTCGCTTTATCGCCGATTCCATGCTCGGTACCCTTGCGAGAAAGCTTAGAATGCTGGGTCTGGACACTGAGTACTATCCAGATGCTGACATGGGTGAGATCATGTACCGCTGCAGGGCTGAATCCAGGATTCTTTTGACAAAAAACAGAAAACTGGCGGATAGCAAGTGTATTTCAACCTGGCTGGTGAGAGGGGATGGGTATTGGGAAGAATTTATTTCAATAACTGGACTTTTACCAAAGTCGGGTGCCGGATACAGCCTCTTCAGCCGATGCTCTGTGTGTAACGGCGGCTTGATCGAGGTATCCGGAGAAAGCGTAAAGGAAAAGGTTCCCCCTCACATCCTGAGGACCCGCAGCCGGATCATGAAGTGCTCCGGATGCGCCAGGGTTTACTGGAAGGGCACACACTGGAATAGAATGAACAGGGAAGCTGCCAGAATGATAGAGAGATTGGTTAAGTGAGTCCATTGTCCTCAGCGCCCTTCTCACAGTCCTGCTGAACCTCTTCAGGCGATAGCGCTGGGAACAGACCCAGGTCCCAAGTCCCATGACCCAGGAGATGGTGAACGTGTTCCAGGTTCCAGGTATCACGTATAACTATCAAAAAACCGATGAAATGTAACTTGGAACCGGGCTTGAACCAAATTTAGCATTAACACATGGGTCCTGGGACATGAGTCATGGGACACGGGATACGGGACTCTGCCCACCAGCCAAGAGCCAAAAAACCTTGACGAAATTTCCGGTGTCGACTAGGCTTAACGTTTTAATTTCAAAGATCTTATCAGGATTTTTGGTGGAGAATCGGCATGGAAAAGAACGGCGAAAGCAGACTTTACAAGCTTCGCAGGGAAAAAGTAAAACAGATCAGGGACCTTGGGCTGAATCCGTATGTCACAAGCTATCAGAGGAAACATGTGGCCCGGGATATCCATCGGGATATGGAGGGAAAGGGCCCGGAACAGATTGAGAGTACTCAGTATACATATGTCCTGGCCGGCAGGGTAGTGGCCATCAGAAGTTTCGGTAAGGCTGCTTTCATTCACATTGAAGATTCGTCCGGACGCATCCAGATATTCATCAAGAAAGATGAACTGGGAGATGAGGCCTTCGAGGAGTTCAAACAATGGGATATTGGAGACATAATCGGTGTTACCGGCACTCCTTTCGTCACGAAGACCGGTGAGCTCACTATTCTCGCCTCGGAAATAATACTGCTCACCAAGTCCGTCAGACCCCTTCCGGAAAAGTGGCACGGGCTAAAGGATGTGGAGATCCGGTATCGGCAAAGGTATGTGGATCTCATAGCAAACCCTGAGGTTCGGGAAGTGTTCCGCACAAGGAGTAATCTGATATCTAATATAAGGGAATATCTTGACGGGAACGGGTTCATGGAAGTGGAAACCCCCATGATGCAGCCTATTCCCGGAGGTGCGGTTGCCAGACCCTTTATAACACACCACAACGTCCTGGATATGGAGCTGTACCTGAGGATAGCGCCCGAGCTCTACCTTAAACGGCTGGTTATTGGCGGATTCGAGAGGGTCTACGAGCTGAACAGGAACTTCAGGAACGAGGGGATCTCCACTATGCACAATCCCGAGTTCACGATGCTGGAATTCTATATGGCCTATGCTGATTACCACGACATGATGGTTTTTACCGAGGAGCTTTTTCGACATGTGGTCGAGCGCACGGTAGGCAGCCCGCAGGTAACCTACCAGTCAACCGATATCGATTTTGCCAGACCTTTCCAGCGAAAAAAATTCGAAGAATGTCTTCTGGATATTGATGGATTAGGAAACGAGCATCTAAAAGATCGTGTTCAGGCCTTAGAGTTCGCAACCCAAAGAGATGTACCCGTCGACAGCCGGGACCCTCTTGGCAAGATCCACCAGAAGATCTTTGAAAAGTTCGTAGAGTCGGATCTTACTGGACCGGTCTTCGTTTATGACTATCCGATCGATGTCTCACCGCTTTCCCGGCGAAGCGACGATGATCCTGATGTTGCCGAGCGTTTCGAGCTTTTCATCGCAGGAATAGAAGTAGCCAACGGTTTTTCCGAGTTAAATGACCCAAGGGACCAGGAGGACCGGTTCAAACAGCAGGTGGATGAACGAAAGGCAGGCGACGAAGAGGCGCACATGATGGACTGGGACTATATCCGCGCGCTTGAATACGGTCTTCCCCCCACAGCAGGCGAAGGAATAGGGATCGATCGACTGACAATGCTGCTCACCGATTCCGCCTCGATCAGAGATGTAATTCTGTTTCCCCATCAGAGAAAAGAATAGACGAGAGGAGATCTTTGAAGCTTTCCTTTGAATGGATGGTGGCCCTGCGTCACCTTCGGTCCCGACGCAGACATGCCTTTGTTTCTCTGATCACTGTTATCTCGATCCTGGGCGTTGCTCTGGGTGTAGCCGCTCTGATCACTGTTATCTCTGTAATGACCGGGTTTTCCGATTACATGAAGGATCGCATACTTGGAACCACATCCCACATCCTTGTGCAGAGTGCAGAGGGGATACCGGAGTATGAATCAGTGATCGGAAAAATAGCTGAGAACGATCAGGTAGTTGCTCTATCACCTTATGTAATGGGTCAGTCGCTCCTGAAGATCGACGGAGAAGTGACTGGAGTCATTGTGAGAGGGATAGATCCGGCAAGAGAGGGGCAGGTTACAGACCTTGCAAAAAACATGGTAAAGGGCTCCCTCGATGATCTTTCCGGGAACGGCATTGTTGTCGGCATCGAAATGGTGCGTATCTATGGTATCAGGGTCGGAGACCAGGTGACCCTCGTTTCGCCGTCGGAGATCTCCTCTCCTTTCGGGATGATCCCGATTTTGGAGCAGTTCACGGTAGAGGGAGTGTTTGAAACCGGGATGTACGAATACGACACTGGCCTGGTACTTGTGAGCCTGGAAGCGGGACAGGCCTTCTTCGATATGGGCAGCGATGTTACCGGTGTGGCTGTAAAGGTCAAAGATATTTACAGTACGGAACAGACGGTAAAGCAGATCCAGTCCGTCCTGGGATATGCCTACTGGGTGAGGGACTGGAGAGAGATGAACCAGAATCTCTTTTCCGCCCTGAAGCTTGAGAAGATAACAATGTTTGTTATCCTGATCCTGATCATTGTTGTAGCCGCGTTTAATATTATCGGGACTCTTATCCTGGTTGTAATGGAAAAAGGCAGGGAGATCGCCATCCTGAAAGCAATGGGTGCCACGAGAAACTCCATTGGAAAGATCTTCATGCTCGAGGGGCTGGTCATCGGTGTAGGAGGCACTTTACTGGGGCTGGCGCTTGGATTGTCCCTTTCGTGGATCCTTGCCCGATACCAGTTCGTGGAACTGCCAAACAGTGTCTACTATGTCACCACACTGCCGGTCAAGGTCGTCCCCCTTGACGTGGCCGCAATATGCCTTGCAGCAATTGTGGTAACTTTCGCCGCCGTCATCTATCCTGCCCGCAAGGCGGCCACACTCAACCCTGTGGAGATCCTTCGCTATGAGTGATCCCACGCCCCGGCCCGTTCTCGAGGTGGAAGGTCTGGTGAAATCCTTTCGTAAGGGCGGCCAGACCATAGAGGTCCTTCGCGGAGTAGACCTTGTTCTGCGCGAAGGAGAAATAACCGGGATCCTTGGAGCATCGGGTGCCGGCAAGAGCACCTTCCTCCACATCGTTGGGGGGCTTGACGCGCCCACTGCCGGGACCGTCCTCGTGGGTGGGGAAGATATTTTCCGATTCTCCGAACAGAAGCTTTCGGCTTTCAGGAACCAGAAGGTCGGATTTGTTTTCCAGATGCATTACCTGCTCTCGGAGTTCACGTGTATCGAAAACGTGATGATCCCGGGGATCATTTCTGGTGAGGACCGGAAAAGAGTAGCCCAAAGAGCTGAGTATATCCTGGATCGTGTCGGCCTTTCATCCAGGATGGAGCACAGGCCAGGCGAGCTCTCAGGTGGTGAGCAGCAAAGAGCCGCTGTGGCGAGGGCTCTTGTGAACGATCCGGACATCGTTCTTGCTGATGAACCAACCGGTAACCTGGACTCTGTTACCGCCCGTTCGGTGGAAGACCTGTTTCTGGAACTCAACAGCGAGATGAAAACCACCTTCCTCGTGGTCACTCACAACCGCAAGTTAGCTGAAAAATTCCATGCCCGATTCATTATAAGAAACGGTTCGCTGGATCCGGAGGACTGATAAAAGTTGGTTTCAACCAGGTTGTTGGCGACATTCTTATTTCTGGCCATCTTCGCAATAGCAGTGGTCCCATCAACGTTGGCTGCCGAACCTGCGTTGGTGGTCTCCATTGAAGTTGAAGGCAATGTCAGGGTCGACAGGTCAAGTATCGAGAGAGCGCTTTCCTGGAAAGTGGGCGATCTTTGGGATGATTCCCTGGTCACCCGGAATGTCAAAGCCCTGTACCGCCTGGGAGCATTTTCCCGGGCGGCAATTCAGGAGAGGGAAACACCCGACGGCGTTGTAGTCATGGTGAGGGTGGAAGAGTACCCCATGGTTAGAAATATTCGGTTCAGAGGCAATAAAGGTGTTTCAGATTCTGACCTAAACAAGGCTTTGCAGATGAAAGCTTTCAGTTTCTATAATCCCGCCGATCTTCCTGCTGATCTGGAGGCCATGAAGGACGTCTACCGTAAATCAGGATTTTATGACATTGAGATCACCCCGAAAACTGAGGAAACTGAAACAGGAGTACGTCTGGTCTACATCGTTGAGGAAGGTGGAAAGTCGCTCATTGCCGAGATCGATATTCTCGGGAACAGGAATATCGACGATTACACTATTAAGAAGGTAATGATGGTCAGGGAAAAAGGGCCGATGTCGTGGATCTCAAGCTCCGGAGTATTCCTCAAGGATCAGATAAAGGATGATCTGATCAGGATCCGGCTTCTGTATATGGAGCACGGTTATCTTGATGTAGTTGTTGATGAACCGGAGGTTAAAGTGCATCCTGAGGGCGAAGGCCTGTATGTGGCCATCAGGGTTCACGAGGGTCCCCAGTACACGGTGGGAGACGTACGCTTCACAGGGGATTGGGACGACCATGCGCTGGACGCACAGGGCCGTATGGGTTTGACGTCGGGAGTCGTTTTCGTAAGGACCCTCCTTCTCAATGATATCAGGTTATTAGAGGGCGTTTACAGGGATATTGGTCACGCCAGGGCTAAGGTGGAACCGCGGTTCAGAAAGGATCCTGAAAAGGGTCTCATCAACCTTGAGATGAGCCTGGAAATAGGGCCCCTGGTTCGGATACGCTGGATAAAGATCAGGGGAAATTTCAAAACGAGAGATTACGTCATCAGGCGTGAGATGCGTCTGATGGAAGGTGGTTTGTTCAGTCAGAAGAAAATTGATGATTCACGGCAGTTCATCAAGGCAATGGGGTTTTTCGAGGATGTCGCTATTCAGGTCGCTGAAGTAGGAAGCGACGAGGCTGACCTGATCGTGAAGGTGAGGGAAGGCACAAGCGGCACTTTTATGGCCGGCTTTGCCTTTTCCAGCATTGACGGCCTGGTGGGAACGCTTTCTCTTTCCCAGGGAAACCTGTTCGGAAGGGGCCAGCGGCTGAACCTGAGCACTGAATTCGGTTCTGAAAAGAGTTCGTACAGTATTTCTTTCACCGAGCCGAGACTGTTTTCAGGGGATTATTCCCTCACTCTGGATCTTTTCGACAATACCCGCGAGTTTTCCAACTACACTCTGGACAGCGAAGGCGGCGGTTTAAGGGTTGGATACCGGCTTTCTGATGCGACCTCCATTTCCGTTAAATACAGGAATGCCGAATCCACCGTGTCGGAGATCGATATCGATGCATCCAACCTTATCAAGGAACAGGAAGGGACCAGCACGACCTCTTCAGTAACCCTGGATTATAAATACGACACGAGGGATTTTCCCATGGACCCGAGGACGGGCCTTGTCCTGAGATCCTCCGTCGAGGTGGCAGGCGGGCCCATGGGAGGAACCAATGACTTTGTTCGGACAGTACTGGAGGGGAGCTATTTCCTGCCGATCTACGGAGATTTTGTTTCCTCTGTTCACTCTGAGATAGGGCTTATCAAAGCATACGATGGAAACAATGTGCCTGTTACGGAGAGGTTCTTCATGGGAGGCTTGAACACACTGAGAGGTTTCGAGTATCGTTCGGTCGGACCATTAGACGAGGACGACGAACCCCTTGGCGGGAGCAAATCGTTTCTGATAAACCTCGAAATAAAGTATCCTCTCGTAAGAGATGCGAAGATTAACGGAGTTGTTTTCCTGGATACAGGAAATGTGTGGGAAGATAATGAAGAAATCAGCCTGGGAGACCTCAGGAAAGGGGCCGGTTTCGGGTTCCGCTGGAGTTCTCCATTGGGTCTGCTCAGGCTGGAGTGGGGATTCAACCTGGATCCGAAACCGGGTGAAGAAAATCCCGGTTGGGAATTTTCCATAGGGACCCTTTTCTAGGAGCCTGCCGGAGAACCTTATCAGGCTCCTGGGTAGAACAATAATGACTTCGCAAAAAGTCATGGATGGACTTTTTACGACAATATCAATAATAAAGAGGAGGAAGTAACGAGATGAATATTCACAGGAGGACGATTCTTTTGGTGGTATCGACCGTTATTCTCCTGGTAATGCCCGGGATGGTATCTGCAGCGTCGATAGTAAAAATTGGAGTTATTGATCTTCAAAAAGCCCTTAACGCAACGTCGGAAGGCATGGCTGCGAAGGCCAGCCTGAAGCAGAAACATGAAGTGAAGCAGGGCAAGCTGGACAAAATGCAGTCCGAGCTGGAAACCATGGAGGAAAAGCTGAAAAGTCCAGTGCTGTCTGAGGACGCTGTCAAGGAGCTGAAAGAAAGCTATCGCGGCAAGAAAAAGGAGATCATCGACTTTCTGTCCGCCTCCAAGCGGCAGGAGGAGAGGGAGAACCAGGCCCTCTCCAGCAGGATCCTCAGCGGTCTGGTGAAGATCGCCAGAGAGATCGGCGAGAAGGAAGGCTATACGGTGATCCTCGAAAAGAGCAGCAGCGGAGTTATCTTCTCTCTGCAGACTCTTGACCTCACAGAGCGGGTTGTGAAGATCTATAACGAGAATTACCAGGCAGGTGGAGCTAACTAGTGAAGAGATTTACCCTTTCTCAAATTGCCGATATCCTCAATGGTGATCTGGAAGGGAATGGGTCCCTTGAAGTTTCAGGCATCAAGCCCCTGGATGAAGCAGGGCCCGGTGACCTGTCGTTCCTTTCCAACCCCAGGTACAGGGAGGAACTGGAAAGGACCCTGGCAGGAGGGGTAATAGTTGCAAGAGAAGTGGAGATTAAGGACAGGAACCTTATCAAAGTTAACAATCCCTATCTGGGCTTTGCTGTTGTTATGGAGCTTTTCCATGGCCAGGAGTACATTGGAACTGGTATCAGTCCCCGGGCCTCAGTACATGATACGGCAAGGATCGGTGCTGATCCCAGCATACAGCCCTTCACAGTGGTGAGCGAGGGTGCTTCAGTAGGTGACAGAACAACCCTGATGTCAGGCGTATACGTCGGCCCTGGCGCAGTGGTCGGAGACGAATGTTTGATACATCCCAATGTTGTGCTCGAGCATGGCATCCGCATTGGAAACAGGGTTACTATTCACAGCGGGACCGTGATCGGCAGCGATGGTTTCGGTTTTGCCAGGGATGGATCACGCCACAGAAAGATAGTCCATGCGGGGATAGTGGAGATAGGTGATGAAGTGGAGATAGGGGCCTGCTGCACTATTGACAGGGCCGTAATGGGCAAGACTGTGATCGGTGATGGAACCAAGTTGGACAACCTGATACAAGTTGGACATAATTCCAGGATCGGGAAGGACTGCATACTCGTGTCCTTCGTGGGGCTTGCAGGCAGTGTGACTCTCGAGGACAGGGTTAGCATGGCCGGTCGGTCCGGAGTAGTTGGACACCTCAAAGTGGGCGAAGGGGCAACCATATTGGCCAAGTCTGTAGTTCTCGATGACATACCTCCTGGAGCCAGTGTTGCGGGGTTCCCTGCAGTGGATGCGATGACTTGGAGGAAAACCTCTGTTCTTATAGGGAAACTTGATTCAATGAGAAAGAGGATCAGGAAGCTGGAAAAGGAGTTAATAAGCTATAAAAAGAGCGAAAAAGGAGAGGAAAGATAATGGATGTTAGGCGGATAATGGAGATATTGCCTCACAGGTATCCATTCCTCCTGATCGACAGGATAATTGAAATGGAGCCTAACAAAAAGGGAGTAGGTATCAAGAACGTGACCTTTAATGAGGAGTTTTTCCAGGGTCACTTCCCGGGCCACCCCGTGATGCCGGGAGTTCTGATAATCGAGTCCATGGCGCAGATCGCAGGCGTTCTTGCCTTTGTTTCTTCTGCGAGTAAGGAGGAACTGGAAAAGGAGGTTCAGAACAAGGTCGTCTACTTTCTAGGTATGGACAACGTCAAGTTCAGAAAGCCAGTTGTACCCGGCGATCAGCTCCGCAGTGAGGTTACGATCACCAGGGGGAGGAAAACCGTCTGGGGCTTTTCGTGCAAGGCTTACGTTGACGAGACACTCGTTGCACAAGCCGATATCAAGGCAATGCTGGTCGACAGGGATAGGGATGCCGAATCTTCGGGACAGGATGACTGATGCCGGTAAAAAGTATGGAAGTGTTGATTGATCCAAGAGCGATAGTACATTTGGGCGCCGAACTGGACTCCGATGTGAGGGTTGGCCCGTTTTCGGTCATTGGACCGAAAGTGAGAATAGGGGCCGGGACAATTATAGAGTCCCACGTCGTTCTGGAAGGCAGGACCACGATCGGCCGGAATAACAGAATATTCCAGTACGCTTCTGTGGGGGCCGAGCCCCAGGATCTGAAGTTCGGGGGAGAGGACAGCGAACTGGTGATTGGTGATGACAATACGATCAGGGAATGTGTCACTATCAATAAGGGTACTGAAGGTGGCGGGATGGTAACGCGGCTGGGAAACGGTATCCTTGTCATGGCCTACTGCCACATAGCCCACGATTGCCAGATCGGAGATGGAGTGATAATGGCGAACCAGGCAACGCTCGCCGGTCATGTCATTATAGAGAATAGTGCTGTCCTGGGCGGAATGACCGGGATTCACCAGTTCTGCAGGATAGGTTCCCTCGCAATGGTGGGAGCCCACTCCTATGTTACCATGGATGTTGCGCCTTATACGACTGTTCATGGCCTCCGCGCGAAAGTCTCCGGATTGAATTTGATCGGAATAAAGCGCAAAGACATGAGTGAGGAGACAGTTGCCGCGCTGAAAAAAGCGTACAGGATAATTTTCAAATCATCCCTCACGTTGGTAAAAGCGGCCAGGAAGGTTAGGAAGGATGTCAAGACCTGCCCGGAAATAGAACGCCTTCTGGAGTTTATCGGGAACTCGGAGAGGGGTGTGACCAGATGACAAACGCCACCGCTCCGGTGGGCATTGTTGCCGGGTACGGTGAACTGCCATTGGTTCTTGCATCAGCGGTAGAGAATGCCGGTCGCGGGCTCTATATAGCCGCTCTCGAAGGAGAGACCTCTTCTGATATCGAATCGCCGGGTAGAACCGTGCGCTGGTACCAGGTAGGACAATTCCAGGAAATAGTCGACGGGCTGAAGGAAGCCGGAATAAACGATCTCCTGCTGGCCGGGAAGATCGACCATATTCGTCACATGGGATCTAGCCCTATCGATGAAAAGCTGAGAGGTGTTCTCGCCGGGCTCGATGACTTCAGGGGGAGCACCATCCTCAGGGGGCTGACGGATGCTTTTGAAAAAGAGGGATTTCTCATAGCGGAAACAACCTGGTTTGTACCTGATCTCCTCCCGGAGGTCGGGTTGTTAACGGAGGAGCAACCCGGCCAAGCTCATATGAGAGATGTTGCCTTTGGCTGGAGGATCGCAAAAGAAATGGCAAGGCTGAATATAGGACAGACGGTAGTTGTCAAGAACTTGTCGGTGATCGCTGTTGAGGCCGTTGAAGGCACAGATGAGGCGATCCGCCGTGCTGGAGGTCTGGCAGGGGATGGGATAGTGGCGGTAAAGGTATCCGCGGACGACCATGATTTCAGGTTTGATGTCCCCACGGTTGGTCCAAAGACTGTTCAGGCTATGGCGGCGGCAGGCGGCAAGCTTCTCGCTGTTGAGGCTGGAAAGTGTATTCTGCTGAACCGGGAAGAAATGCTGCGGCTGTGTCGGGAAAGCGGAGTAGTGCTGGTTTCAGCTGATGAAGACTCTCTGGGGGATTTTCTGTGAGCAGGCGAATAATGATCATTGCCGGCGAGGCTTCGGGAGATATGTACGGCGGCCGTCTTGTAAGGTCGCTTAAAAAAATGGTTCCGGACCTGATTGTTTATGGTGTTGGCGGAGATGCCATGGCAGAGGCCGGAGTGGATCTTATCGTGGATATCAAGGATCTTTCAGTCATGGGTATAGCTGAAGTGCTCGCCAGGATCGTCCCCCTGCTGAAAATAAGGAAAAAACTTGTCAGCAAACTTAAGGCTGATCCGCCGGACGGCCTTATCGTAATAGATTTTCCAGGTATGAACATAAACCTGGCCGGTAGGGCCAAAGAGTTGGGGATCCCGGTCGTATATTATGTGGCCCCTAAATTGTGGGTATCCAGAAAGGGAAGAATAAAGAAGATCCGGGAAAGCGTTGACATGATCCTCGCGATCTTCCCCTTCGAGGAGAAATTTTTTCTGTCGCAGGGAGTCCCGGTAAAGTACGTTGGCAATCCAATTGTGGATTTCATTAAAGATGATGAAGGTTTTGAGCAGTTCCGCGAAAGATATTCCATCAACGGCAGAGAAACCATTATCGGTATTCTGCCGGGAAGCCGGCCGGCTGAGATACAGAGGATGCTGCCTGTCTTTCTGCAGGCTGCAAGATTGATCTCACTGGAGATTGATGGACCTGTAAGATTCTTCCTTCCGCGCGCTTCCACGGTCTCTGGGGACATGCTTGACATAATAATTCAGGAGAACGGAATCGATGTTACTGTTACCGAGGGTGAATCAAGAGCTGTCCTTCAGGCAGCTGATGTCTCCATTGTAGCCTCCGGAACCGCGACCCTGGAAGCATTTCTGCTGGGCGCTCTGCAAGTGGTAGCCTATAAGACCTCCTGGCTGACCTATTCTCTGGGTATGAGGCTGCTGAACGTCCCAAGAGTAAGTCTGCCCAACCTTCTGACCGGCAGGGATGTGGTCACCGAACTTCTTCAGCATAAGGTTATTCCGGAAAGACTTGCCAGGGAGACCCTCGGCTTGCTTGCAAGAGAAGATGTGCGTAGAGCCTACCTTGAAGCCGCCCGGGAGGTCAGGATCAGTCTCAAGGGTGAAGGAGCCTCAAGGCAGGCGGCCGAAGCCGTGCTGGAGACCTTTTCTTTCTGAGGTGAAGATGAAACTCAGGCACATAGCGCAGATTTACGGTCGTCTGTTCAAGTACGTGAAGCCATACACTGGCCAGCTTGTGATCTCATCGCTGGCAATGATAGGTGTTGCAGGCAGTACAGCGGCCATAGCCCTGCTGATGAAGAATGTGTTAGATGACGTTTTCATTACCCAGGACCGCAGAATGCTGGTTATCGTTCCCGCTGCCATCATTGTCATATACCTCTTCAAGGGCGTGTTCCGCTATGTCCGGACATACGTGATGAACGCCGCGGGAATCCGTATCATCAGGGATATCCGAAATGACCTTTACAGGCATCTCCACAGGCTCTCCATGTCCTACTTTACCGAAACACCGACGGGAGTACTCATGTCGAGGGTTACCTACGACGTAAGTATGATCCAGAGCGCAATAACAGATGCTCTAACCGGAGCTGTAAGAGATGTTTTTACTTTGCTTGCCCTTGCCGGTGTGGTCCTTTACAGGAACTTTACTCTGGGCGTGATCGGTTTGATTGGCTTTCCCTTTGCCATTTATCCCATGTTCAGGTTCGGCAGCATGATGAAGGAGGCAAGCAAAAGGAGCCAGGAACAGATGGGAGATCTGAATAAGCTTATGCAGGAGAGGATTTCCGGCATGGGCCTGGTAAAGGCCTCCGGTGCCGAGGAGTTCGAACTTGAGCAGTTCGAGGAGGAGAATGAAGGTCTCGTCAACACTTTTCTGAAAGTGCAGAAAGTGCGCGCCCTGTCCCAGCCGGTGATGGAGTTTGTTGGGGCTGCATCAGCAGCCCTCATCATATGGTTGGGAGGAACGATGGTCATGAAGGGAAGCATGACGGTGGGCGAGTTCTTCTCTTTCCTTACCGCTCTTATTCTCATGTACGAACCTGTGAAGCATATGAACTCCGTGAACAACGTTATGCAGCAGGGCCTGGCTGCGGCGGAAAGGGTGTTTGAACTGTTTGATATTACACCTGATATTCAGGATGCTCCCGGGGCGATTGACCTGGGTCGGGTTGACGGCCTGATCGAGTTCGACCACGTATATTTCCGGTACGGCGAGGAGTGGATACTCAAGGATATCAACCTCAGGATCGAGCCGGGTACAAAACTTGCTATTGTTGGTACCAGCGGGGGCGGGAAAACGACTATGGTGAACCTGATACCCAGGTTTTTCGACGTTAACGAAGGGAAAATCAGCATTGACGGCCATGACGTTCGATCCGTTACGCAGAAAAGCCTGAGGAACCAGATCTCCATCGTCTCTCAGGAGGTAGTGCTTTTCAATGAGTCTGTCAGAAGTAATATTTGTTACGGGTTGGACGGTTTAAACGAGTATGATATCAAAAGGGCGCTTGTGGCCGCATACGCCAACGATTTTGTTCAGTCCATGCCTGAAGGCCTTGAAACGATCATCGGTGAAAGGGGGACAATGCTGTCTGGCGGGCAGCGTCAGAGGCTTTCCATTGCAAGGGCGATTCTCAAGGATTCTCCGATCCTTATCCTGGACGAGGCAACCTCCTCCCTGGACACGGAATCCGAGCACCTCGT
>JBGMRC010000011.1:0-18776 GCA_048061075.1 bacterium
TCAAGGGAGAGGGATAAACGCCGACACTCCGGCACGCCGTTACCCCGATACGTATCATGTACTTCCCCGGAGCCGAGTGATTACACCAATAACCCCGGCCATATAAACACATATATAAACTCACAGTTGCCATATTTTGATTCATCTGCAAACCTAGAGATGAACTAGTTTACTCCAGGTTCTCTATGGCCGCCTCGATGCGTTCAAGACCCTTTTCGATATTCTCCATGGATGTGGCAAAAGAGAGCCTTGCGTTATCGTCCGCCCCGAAGGCGATCCCCGGCACAACAGCTACTCTTGCCTCGCTCAGAAGATAATCGGCCATTCCTGTAGAATCCCCGATGGCTTTGCCTTTAAAGGACCTCTTGTGAAGCTGGGCAAAGTTGGGGAAGACATAAAAGGCCCCGACCGGGTCAAAGCAATTCACGCCGTCCATACCGTTGAGCCTTTCAACTATATAGCTTCGCCTCTTGTCGAACTCAGCCACCATCATCTCCACGAAATCCTGAGGCCCGTTCAGGGCCTCCACGGCAGCGGGAAGTGTAAAGGACGTGGGATTTGAGGTGCTCTGGCTCTGGATCTTGCTCATTGCCCCCACCAGGTCAGCCGGCGCCGCAGCATAGCCGAGTCTCCAGCCAGTCATGGAATAAACCTTTGAAAGGCCGTTTACCAGCACCGTCCTGTCCTGCATTCCAGGCAGCTGGGCTATACTTGTAAACTCAAAATTACCATATACAAGCTTCTCATAGATCTCATCCGAGATCACCAGAAGACCCTTCTCCTTGACGAAATCGGCGATCTCTTCGAGCTGCCGGCGTGTATACCCGCCGCCGGTGGGATTGCTCGGGCTGTTGATCACCAGGGCCCTGGTCCTTTCCGTAAACGCCTTTTCCAAGTCCTTTACGGTAGCCGTAAAGCCGTTCTCCTCGGCAGTCTCCACTATTACCGGTGTTGCGTCGGCAAGGATCAACTGGTCCGGATAGGATACCCAGTATGGTGCAGGAATCAGTACTTCATCCCCCTCCTGAAAGAGCGCCTGTGTAATATTGTACAGTGTGTGCTTGGCGCCGCAGGAGATAATGATCTGGTTCCTTTCGTAATCAAGATCCTGGTCACGCTTCAGTTTTCCAACTATCGCGTCTCTGGCAGCATCAGTTCCGGGTACGGGTGTGTACTTCGTAAAACCATCCTTCAGCGCTTTAATTGCAGCCTGCTTGATATTATCGGGAGTATCGAAATCGGGTTCGCCCGCCCCGAATCCCACAACATCGATACCTTCGGATTTCATCTGCTTTTCCCTGGCAGCAATAGCCAGAGTCGGTGATGGTTTAATAGCGGTTACTCTTTTTGACAGGTCCATTGTTAAATACCCCTCTTTTCCCGATTTGGAAAACCGGGTACGCCCCTGCTCGTACCCATCCTCTAAATGGATGGGGAAAAAGGGGACGATTAAAAGTTAAAGTTCTTCTCCTTCACAATGCAACTCAGGCCGGGGTTTTGGTGAATCACGAAGCAAAGCGAGAAAGGCGTTGCGAAGGCGAGTGATTACACCCAAAAACCCGGTCTGACATTAATTTATACATCCAGGGTTCCGGTAAATGTCCCTGAAGCGAAGCTAAAAGGGGGTTGCGAAGCCGAAGGGACATTTGCCGGAACCCAGTTATTTTATTTTCCCGACCAATTAATTTGGAGATGAACTGTTTTATTAACTGCTAAAAGCGTTATCAGCTCCTGATTAACTGCCGGCCGGGTTGGACCCGTATCTGGAATAGAGCATCCTGGCGACCCCCGGAGGGACCATTGTCCCTACCTCCCCGCCGAGTCCGGCTATCTCTTTGACAAAGCTGGAGCTGACATACGCATATTCTTCCGTGCTTATCATAAAGAACGTTTCAACTTCAGGGTGCAGCCTCTTGTTCATCAACGCCATCTGGGATTCGTATTCAAAGTCACTGACTGCCCTGAGACCGCGGATGATAATGCTTGCCGACAGTTTGCTGACCTGCTCGACCAGCAGGCCGTTGAATATCTCCACCACGGCCCGGTCCAGGTCCTTTACGGCCTCCCTGACCATTTCGTATCTCTCTTCAGCAGTAAACATCGGTGTTTTTTTTATGTCGGCCGCAACGAGAACATGAACACGAGGGAATATCGCTGTAGCTCTGCGAATGAGATCCACATGTCCGTTCGTTATAGGATCGAAAGTCCCTGGATAAATGGCTATGTTTTCCACCTCAACCTCCGTGTTAAGAGAGGTTTCAAGTTACAAGTTGAAAGTTTCAAGTAAAGAGCATTAAATGACTATACCTGAAACATGAAACATGAAACATGAAACCTGGAACTATATTTACACCACCTCAAAAAATGTCAAAACAGTATCCCCGTAATTCCTGCTGTCGACGGTTTCCAGGAACTCCGGAACCGGGTCCGGCGGCAGGCCGGGTGAATGCTCAAGTACAATCCGACATCCCGAAAGGGATTTAACATGTTTGGTAAATGCCAGCAAGACTTTAGTAGACTCATGGGACGAATAAGGTGGATCAATGAATATTATTCCGGTCCCCTCGGGAATGGTGGTAGTATTCAGAAATGGGACAACCGGGGATGCAACGACTTTCGATCTTTCCTCAAAACGGCAGAGAGCTATGTTCTGCTTCAAACACGAAAGCGCAGCGGGGTTCTTCTCCACGAATACAGCCCTTTGCGCGCCCCTGCTGAGGGCCTCAAGACCCAGGGAGCCCGTACCGGCAAACAGGTCCATGACACCGACACAGACGACCTTATCCCCGAGAATCGAGAAGAGAGCTTCCCTGGCCCTGTCAGAAGTGGGCCTCACCCGCAAGCCTTTAGGGCTTTTGAGGGTCCTTCCCCTGGCGGTGCCCGCGATGATCCTCACTTGATCTTGAACGGTGTAAAATCATCCGCCGGCTTTAACGATTCGATGTAGGCGGCCAGCAATTTTGCGGCGTCTTCAAGATCCTTTGTGGAGATCATCTCCACGGGGGTGTGCATATACCTGTTGGGGATGCTGAGAAGCCCGGCGGCCACACCGCTCCGGGTAAGCTGAATGACGTTGGCGTCAGTTCCCGTAGCGCGGGGCGATGGCTCCACCTGGACCGGGATCTTGCCTGTCTTTGCGGTTTTCATCAGCCCGTCGAACACTACAGGATTTATATTGGCTCCCCTCGCCACCACCGGCCCCTTTCCAAGGGTTAATTCACCGATCTGTTTCTTGTCCATTTCCGGGTGATCTGAAGCATGGGTGACATCCACAGCTATTCCCACGTCCGGATCTATGCCGTAGGCGCTAGTCCTGGCCCCCCGCAGCCCCAGCTCCTCCTGCACCGTGGATACGGCGAAGAGCCCGGCGGCAAATTTCTTCCTGGCAAGGATCCGAACTACATCGGATATCACAAAACTGCCCATCTTGTCGTCGAACCCGCGGCCTGCGACCTTGTCTCCAGCAAGGGGAAAGAAGCCTTCCGGGTAGGTGATGGGATCTCCCAATGATACCATCTTTTCCGCTTCCTTCCGATCACTGACCCCGATGTCGATCCACAGACTGTGCCATTCCAGTTTCTGCGTGGTCCTGGCAGACGGCTCCATTAGATGTATCGGTTTCCTTCCCACAACTCCCGGTATTTTCCCCGATTTCGTATGGATCGTGACCCGCCTTGCGGGAACGAGATGTATGTCCACTCCCCCGATGGGCACGAAGGAGATGTATCCCTCGTCCGAAATGTATTTGACCATGAATCCTATCTCGTCACAGTGCCCTGCTATCATGACCCTCGGACTGCCCTCAGGATTAAGTGTTGCTATAGCATTCCCGTGAACATCTACCTGAATGTCATGCGCAAAGGGCCTCGTCCTCTTGATCCAGACCTGCTGTACCGGCCCCTCGAAACCGGACGGACCGGGGGTTTCAACCAGATCCTTAAGAAACTGCATTGATTCCTTTCTCATTATCGCTCCTTTGTTTATTAGTTCCATGTTCCGAGTTCCGGGTTCCGGGTTTATGTACTCAGAACTCAGAATTCAGAAGCCAGAATCCGGAAGAAGTCATCGCGAGGAAATAACGAAGCGATCTTACCAAGATTGCCGCGTCGCCCCTGCGGAATACACCACGCCGCAGGCGTGACTCGCAATGACTAATATTGCCCCCTCCCCTTATATTCCCCTCCCGCCAGGGGAGGGGAGTAAACTCCCATACCCCGATACGCCGTTACTCCGATACGTGTGCCTCTGTGTCCTCTGCCTGCCCTGAGCTTGCCGAAGGGTGAACTCTGTGGTTCAAGACCAGGTTTCCTCAACCAGCCTCGACAGAATATCCCCCGCTTTTCCCAGCAGGGTGGCATCCGCGTTGCCCGTCAGGGGTGTAGAGTCCAGATTCACCTCGAGAACGAATCCGTTGTTCTGCCCGGCGGTCCAGGCCAGCGATGCGGCCGGCTGAACCACACTCGAGGTTCCCGCAACCAGGAAGAAATCGGCGTTCGCGGCCGCGGCAAACGACCTCTCAAGAATACCAGGATCCAGATTTTCCCCGAACCAGACAACGTCCGGCCGCATGGGAAAGCCGCATTTCCCGCATGCGATCAGGCCGTCCTCATCAGTCAGGTACACGGTATCTCCGCAGCCCGAACACCTTGCCCTTCTCAGGTTACCATGTATTTCCAGAACCTGTCTGCTGCCTGCTTCCAGATGCAGCCCGTCCACGTTCTGGGTGATGAGCACGAAGGCCGGGGTCAACTCCTCGATCCTCACAAGTGCTCGGTGAGCGTCGTTGGGCGATGCTGCAGAGACAATACCTCTCCGCCAATGGTACCACTCCCAAACGAGATCCGGGTCTCCCTGAAACGCTCCAGGTGTTGCCAGTTCCTCAGCCCTGTAGTTCTTCCACAGACCGTCCTCTCCCCTGAAAGTTGGTATACCGCTTTCGGCGGAAACTCCGGCGCCCGTGAGGACCGCTACCCTCGAGGCGCTCTGCAGCCTCTTTATCACCTCGTCAGGAATTCTGTCGGTTTGATTGGCACTCAATATAATAGGGTCGTAAAAAGTCCATCCATGGCTATGCCAGACCTGAAAGTCTCAGCACATTGCCCGCCAGGATCGCTTCTTTCTCCTCGTCGTCGATTTTCATCTTCTTGATCCGGTCGATCGTCCACTCCGGGTTCCCGTACGGGTAGTCGGACCCACAAATGAATTTCTCGGCCCCCATGCTTTTCACAAGGGCCGGCGAGAGGCCGGCAAGGCTGACATCGTAGTACACGTTGTCCTTGTACCTCAGGGCATCGAGTATCCTTTCGGTGCCTCCGTTCAAACCGCCCATATGGGGTATAATGATCTTCACGTCGGAGTAGATCTCGGCAAACTGAACCGTAATATCGAAGTGCTCTTCGAAATTCACCGGAATATCCATCTCCCTGACCTTATCCATGAGGGCCGTCATCCTGGGCTCTGTCAGAACGCTCTCGATCTGATCAGAATTCATACCAAGCCTGGTGCCGCCGAAATCGTGCCCCGGGGTGAACCAGCAGTGCCATTTGATGCCCTTGTATGGCTCCAAAGCCTTGGGATCCGGCAGTTCCGGAAATGGCCTCTTCGTGCTGTAGGCGTTGCCTCCAATGTAGAAGTAGGGAATATGGTCACTGACCTCCACGGATTCGAGTACGTACCTGTTGTCATCCGGGATATCCGGGCTCTCCGGATCCGCGAAGACTACAGCCCTGTCCGCACCGGCCCTGGCAAGGATCTCGTTGATCTGGGCAAGAGGCAGATGTCTCCTGCCGATATGTACATGTCCGTCAATCACTTCCATCTTGTCGTCACCTCTCTTCTTTCCTGTTGGGTAGTTTAGCAATTTCGCTATAGTCCTTATGTTCCCCAGGCCCATTGGACGTCACTCCTGAAACCCTGTAAAAGCCCATCAAGCTGAATCAGCCTTTTGGGAGATATAAGTGGCGGATGCGGTATCCGATTCCGCAACTGTAACCGACAGAACTTCGGCACCGGACCCTGCGAGGTCCAATTCCGCTCGCCCGAATATATATTCAGCAATTGATTCCGATGACGGGCTTTTATCCCTGAAGGGTTCCAGCGTATTCAGATCGGAGTGATCCAGGTCCTCCAGGATCCGGGCAAGAGTTTCCGTCAAATCCGAAAAGTCTATCAGCATGCCGGTATCACCCAGGTCATTACCGCCAACCGTCAGCTCCACCCTGAAATTGTGACCGTGCATGTTCTCACACTTGCCGCCGCTTCCCATCAGCCTGTGCGCAGCCGAAAATACTCCTCTGACAAGCAGATTGTACTTCACTGAAGCTCCCCATTATTACCATTGATCATATGTAGATTATACCTCGTCTTCAGGCTGGCGAGCCACCGGTCCCGTTCCCTCCTGAAAGCTTCCTCCTGCAGGGTCTCCCTTATTGTATCCCATACGGCGAAAAGAGAACCCTCTCCCCATCTGTCAGGTTCTTTCGTGTAGGCCTCTTCGACATCAGAGGGGAGGATATTCACAAAGAACCGGATCCGGCTCTCAGTATACAGTGAAGCCGTCAGCGCGCGGGTCAACCGCCGTTTGATGTCTACAGGATCTGTACCCCATTCCTCATTTTTGTTTTTAAAGGCACTGCCGCCGCCGAAAGTCGTCATGTAGCCCTTGAATGCTCCTTCCGCCTGGGTCTTGGATATGCTGAACCCGCCTACTTCCCCGATCTCCTCCAGGATCAACAGACGGTTCAGGTAGGGCTCGATCAGTTCATCGATACTGCCGGCCTCCCCCCGCGGAGGTTCCAGCAGCCCGAATTCATGCTCGATCATGATATCGCTCAGCATCACCGGATTGCCGTTGATAGTGGCCACTATCCTGTCCACCTCCGTCCATTCGAGAAACGGTATGTGTACGGCCCTTATGGGGGCAGCGAAGAAAAAGATCACTGACAGTAGAACCGGTATCAGGATGACAAGGGGAGCCGTTGGGCCGGTAGTTGAGCGTTTATGATCATCCATAATAATGAAAGTCTATTCCATAGAGCTCAGGACTGTCAATCAGCCACATCATTAAATACTGCTGTCGTGTGCCGTCAATGTTCAATGATTGGATTGACACAGCGGGGTGCTTCCTGCTATTTTCCAACAGGTTATGAAACTTATCTGTCCCCTCTGCACAAAGGAATATATCTTTGACACGGACAGGATCCCCGACCAGGGGTTCCGTATCCAGTGCAGCGGCTGTCAGACAAAGATCTCGGTAAACCTGCCGGAAGGGTGGAAAAATTACAAACTAATGGAAAAAACCGCCGCCCAGGCCAAACCGGTAACCGAACCCTCCGCTGATGACAAGTTCATCCTCCTGGCCGATGACACCGAGTTTTTCAGGGCCCTGATGTCTGATCTCCTCATAAATCACGGATTCAAGGTCAAAACAGCTGCAGACGGCCAGGAAGCGCTGGAGATCTACGAGGCCTCTCCGGAATCGTTCCAGCTCATACTTCTGGACTTGCAGATGCCACGCCTTTCGGGATTCGGAGTCCTTGAGCATCTGTCCAAATCGGGTGAATCCTTTCCGCCGGTCATCGTCATGACCGGTGTCCACGACAGCCACGACGACATACAAATTGTAAAAAATATGGGAGCCGCGGCCTTCCTGGATAAAAGCCTCGACCCATCTGTAGCCTTCGAACGCATCCAGATGGTTCTGAATCCGGATGCAGCGCAGCAGTAGCTGCGCTGCCGACCCAGGTCCCACGACCCAAGACCCAGGCCAGCCTTCGGCTGGTGTCCCAGGACCCACGACCCAAGTCCCAAGTGTATTGAATCAACGTCCAAGATTTAAGTTCAAAATCCAAGGTCGTAATGCGTGACGCGTAACGCATAATGAGTAATTAGTGATTGGTGATTAGTAATTAACGAATTCAATTCTATAATTTGCTCTGACCCCGGTTCACCGATTCACTGTTTCTAGTAAACCCCATAATAATCTTAAGATGATTTCGTTCTCTGAACGACTTCCCAATATTTACCCGTCCGGAGGCATAGGTCAATAGTTTCTGGTTTCTGGTTTCTAGTTTCTAGTAAACCCCAAAAATAATAAGATAATTTCGTTCTCTGAACGACAGTAAGTTGCCAGATGCGAGGCCAGAGTCCCGAGGAAACCGGAGGCGTATATGTAATACGCCGAGGATTTACGAGGGGCGATAACGAAGCAGATGGCTGCTTAATGACGGTCAGAGGACGGAATTAAAACGCGTGTCCGATAGAGAAATGAATCCTGAACCTGTCCTCTTCATCCGTAACAGGATTGAGTTTATACCCGTAATCCAGGCTGAGGGGTCCAATGGGGGACGACCACCTTAGCCCCAGGCCCGCTGAGGCCCGCAGGGTTGCGTCATCAAAGGGCGCCTGATCGAGCCAAAGACTTCCCGTATCCAGGAAAGCTATACCTTTTATGGAACGGTACAGGGGATAGCGCAGCTCCGTATTGAAGTTGATCATGTAATTGCCGCCTATAGGCTCACCGATTGAATCTTTCGGACCAAGGCTGTCTATGGAGTATCCTCTCACGGAGTTCTGCCCCCCCAGGAAAAAGCGTTTGCTGATGATGACTTCATTACTATCGCCATAGCTTTTGACGACACCGAGGCGTAGGATCGCCGCAAGGATCAGGTCATCTCCAAGAGACAGATACCTTCGCGAACTTGCTTCTACTTTATAGAACTGCGCTTCTGAAACCAGGCTTTTTGCTGCGACTTCCAGCCTGATGTTGGAAAGCACGCCGCTTGTGGGTTCGAAAAAATCGTCGCGGCTATCGTAGATAAGCTCCGGGATAACAGCCCCCACATCGATCCGCCCCTCGTCTTCGGGGGAAAGCTGAGCGCCGGGGGAGACATCACTTAGCTGCAGGCTCTCGAAATTGTACTCCAGTCTGGCTGTAGTCTTTTCAGAAACCTCTCTTTTAATATTGACCGATATTGCCTCTGTATCGCGGGTGAAACTCTCCCTTTCCTCCCGAAGGCTGCTTATGGAAACGGAAAACTCTATGTTCCTGTCCAGAAACCACGGCTGATAGTATGTGATCGATTTGAGATCTTCCCTGCTGCTCCTTCTGAACCTCAGTTTAAGCGATCTGGCCATATCGGCTACGTTTCGGTTGGTCAATGAGAGCTCCCTCCTGAGAAGGTCCTCGTTTCCGTACCCTATCTTGAGCCCTATAACATAGCGCTTTCGTTCCTTCACCTTTACTATGAGATCCTTCACCTGCGATTCTACCTCGGGCTCGGCGAGCCTTATCTCCACAGAGCTCATCACCCCTAGTTTGTAGATGCGCTCCTGGGCCCCCAGGATCTTCTCCAGGGTCAGGGTCTTGCCCCTGTCAAGGTCAACTGCTAACCTGATTATCCTGCTGTTAACCTCCCTGTTTCCGGTTATCACAACTGAACCCAGGCGTACCAGCGGACCCTCACTGATATCAACCACAATATCGATCCTGTGGCTGCTGCTCACCAGGGGTTCGTTGACCGCGACGGAAGCATACAGATAAGCATCTCGCAACAGCCTGTCCAGCAAAGCCTCTCTGCCTCTGACAAGGTTCTCCGGAGCAAACGGGTCTCCGACATGGAGTCCCATGATGTCCCTGACCTCGGCTTCAGCATATACGCCTCCGTTGATCCTTATGCTGCCTATCACGGTCTGGATCCCCTCTTTCACCGCTATCCTGATGGGCACCGCCCTTTCGCTATCCAAAGGCAGGAAGTTGAGCGCCTCGAGGCTGACTTCAGCGGACAGATAGCCACGCTCCCTGTACATACCCTTAAGACTTTCAACTCCGGTTTCCAGTCTGGACCGCACAAAGGGTTCACCCGTTAAGATCCCAAGGGCGTTTCCAATATCCTGGGCTATAAGCGCCTCAACACCCGTTACTGATATTTCGCTCACTTTCGAGAACCAGCCTTCATCGATGGAGAGTGTGAGATCAACTTCACCGGCACCGTCATCCTCATTGATCCACTCCATGGATACGAAGGGATATCCGGTATCAAGGAAATGATCGCGGATCCTCCCGGCCGAGACCTCCATGGCGGCCTCCTGATTTTTCTCATCCATAAAGGCTTCCCGTACCCACTTATTCAGTTTTTTCGTCTTATGGTCGCCTGTTGTTCTAACATTGAGCAGGTAATGAGGACCTGTATCTACAGATACCGTTACTGTGACCCCTGCCTCCTTACCAGGGACACGCTTCATGGAATAATCGACCTCTGCAAAGTAGTGGCCCTTCTTTTCCAGATATCGGGATATCTTCTCCATATCCCGGTCCAATCGTCGACCGTCGAACCCTCCGCCGAGCCTGGTCGATAGGAGATTGAGAAATCGAAACCGCGAAATTTTCATATTTCCCTTCAGAAGAATTTCCCTGACCTGTGCATGCAGCCCTTCAATAATCTGGAAAACGATATTAGTCCTCTGCAGTTCATCCGACTCTGTGCGGTAGGCGATCTGAGACTGGGTAAACCCCCTGTATGCATAATAATCCTCGATCTTCTTTCTGTTTTCCTCCAGGTCTTCGAAATTAATCTCTTCGTCACGCCTCAAAAGAATCTTCCTGGAAAGATCACCATCGGTGATACTGAGGTTTCCCTCAAAGCGAACCTGTCCAAGCCATCTCTTGTGCTGCAGACGGAAAAGGATCTTTACGCCACCTTGAACTTGCTTTGCAAAGACAGAAATATTCTCAAAACGACCGGTCCTGTACAGATTGACAATACTCTCCCTTACCCTGGCCAGCAGGAGGGGATCTCCTATGGACATGGAAAGGAGCGCGGAAAATTCATCCCTTGAGATCTCGGCGCCTTCAAAATCGAGGGATACTATGGGTATTCCGGAGAGATCAAGAAAAGGTTTCGCCACCTCAGCCCCGGGCGTGCCCGCCCCCAGGGCGAGATATATGACTATAAAAAAGAGAAGGCTCCTTCTCATCACGGGATCTCGAATTGAAAATCCAGGTCCAGACCGAACTCCGTTTCACTCTTTTGCTCGCCTACAAGGGAGAAAATGTCTGAAACCCTGTACCTGAGCAGTACTTCCTGCCCCTCCCCCGCTATAACCGGCGTCGTCACTGTGAGGGAAAGCCTGTCGCCCAGTTTCTTGTCCACCTGGATCCTCGGCTGCCGCTCGCCTGTTGAAGAAACAGCTGTGGGGTCTATTACAAAGCGGTCGAAGCCTACGATCCTCTCCACTTCGCTCTCAAATTTACCCTTGAGCTCTTTCGTAAGAAGAAGCGTTGCTTCCACGGCAGTAAGATTGCTCCGGGATGCAAACGCTTCTTCACCCACCACACCCCATGTCAGAAGGGAGATTATATCCACCTGGTTGAGGCTCGGGGTGGAGTTCAATTCCAGTTTGAACTTGGACGGAACACCTGTAGCGACAAGTTCCACAACATAATCTCTGAACACGCCATTTCTGTCGAATCCGGGTACGTTCGTCTTGGCCGTGTAGTCAAAATTAGGCTCTATCTTTTGTGGATTGAAGAAACCTACAGACCCCTGAGTAACGTCGAAGTTATGGCCGCGGTAGATAATCACCCCGGTGTTCATCTCGAGACGTCCGGCCATTATGGGCCTTGCCGCAGTGCCGTAAAGACGCAGCGCTCCCGCGGCATCACCTCTAACGAGCTTGATATCTATCTCGAGGGGGTTTACCGTCTCCATCTCCACGTCCAGGGATAGCCAGTCTCCCTTGCCCTCACCCGTCCGCTCTTCATCGAAGGCGAACATTTTCTTGTCTCTGAAAAGAGCCAGGAGATTATCTATATCCACCTCACGCTGATAAGTGCCCTCGTCCATCATTACCCGTCCTCTGAGATCCCCCCGCCCCTCTGCAAACCTGAAGGCGATTTCCGCTCTGATCGTTGAGCTCAGGCCTTCGGGGAAATTAACGAGCACCGAATCAGCCCTGGCGGTAACACGTCCCTGAACCGGCTTCAAGCCTTCGAAGACTACGTCACCATTTATCTCGACACTGCCGCCCTCTGAAACACCCCTTATCATGCTTACCCTCATCCTGTTCTTGAGTATATCGATGCGTCCGGAAAGGTTGCTCATCTTCTGAGGAAACGGCAGGTGCGCTATGGTGGAAGCCTCATAAACATCCAGATAACCGGAGACTTCAGGATCGTCCAGTGGACCCGAGATCTTGAGCTGGAGCCCGACCCTGCCGAGGAACGTATCAAAGGTGGGTTCGAGATATCGGAAACCTCCTATATCAACCTCGCCTTCCATACTGCCTTCGATAATTCCCGGAGGCCCTATTCTTATTGTCCCGCTCAACTCGGACTCACCGGACTTTAAATACAGTCGGGTGAAGCTGATACCTCTCTCGGAAATGTAATGGAAGGGAGTTTCTTTAATGGTATCGAACTTCAACCCCTTCATGTCCAGGCGGGCAGTCAGGATCATTCCCTCCACCACCGTTTTATTAATATCGGTGAGTATCCCCTGGGCCCTGGCATCCGCGGTCATCTGCCAGGAAAAGTCCGGCGGGACCCTCAGTCCGAGGAATTGGTTCAGGTCTTCCCTGTAAACATCTCTGCTCGACCGGATCGTGCCGGAGAACGGAAATTCACCGCCGAGCTTTACTTCGACATCGGCCTTGAAAAGGCCCTCCAGGAGATTGCCTTCAGCGAAAAGATCCCTTCCGTTGATGGCAAAAGACAGATCTCCTCCCCGCCAGGATCTTCCATCATAGAATATGAGATCCCATTCAAGGGATCCGGAGGCTTTGATACCCTTGCCATCTATGCCGCCGGAGCTGACTGCTTTGATTAATACCCCGCCCGACAGAGGGACCTTGAGCTTTTCCAGGGCACGGATCCCCTCCAGGGGTACCGGGGCATCTGAGATTATCTCAACCCGGTAGCGTCCACCTTTTATTGCTCCCCTGCCCCTGATCAGCACATCGTTCTTAACTATGTCCAGCTGATTGAAAGTAAGATCGCCGCCGCCGTATCTCGCCGAAACCCTGATCTCCTGGAACTCCTCATCGAAAATATACCCATCGCGGGCTACGGCATCTCCTGAGGCGGTCCAGTTCCTGTCAATTCCGGAGATCTCCGCCTGCATGGTTATCCTTCCGGCAACATCCATCTGTATTCCCGCGGCGTCTAAGAGGTCCTGTAGATTGGAGCCGGACGTACCGACTACCCACCATTCCCTGTCTCTCTTTCTGTTCCAGGGCATGAAACCCTGAAGGGCAACGCTGGAAGAACCGATCTTCAATGAAGCAAGGGGAAAGCTTATACCTTTTTTGTCCAGTTCAAGTTCCGCTGTCAATAGATCGGCGCTGTAATCCAGTACCCGCGCACCGCTCCATGTTAAATTCATGCTGCCGGAGGGCAGATTCCAGTCTCCGCCCAAGCTTCCTCTGATATCAAGCTCTCCGGCCAGTCCCTCCACTGACAATATGTCCTGCCAGCCGAACATATCGGGTTCCGTCATCTCGAATGTCAGATCGATGCCCTCCCTGGCCAGCTGTCCCGAAGCTTCAAGCATGAGTCCCCGTGACCTTGCGCTCAGGGTCTGTAAAGTGATCACCCTTTCCTTCATCGACCCGATCATTGAAAAGTCGAAATTTCTTTCGATCCCCTCACTGAGAGGGACCCTGGCCTTCCCGGTCAGCTCCAGATCCACGGAACCGCCTTTCTCGGTGGGGGTCAAAAAGCCGGACAGAGTGGATCTCGCCGTAATAGAACCCCTGAGCAGGTTGGATCTCGCCTCTATCTCTCCGAGGATCGACCTGATAGGATATTCACGCACGTCAAGGCGGGCGGAAAAGGGCAGACCTCTTATGAAGCTGATCTCCACATCCCCGGTCAGTGGTTGATTCTGATAATTTACGATCACATTTTTCAGGTTGCCCCTGGCCGCGTCAATTGTAATGTCTGCAGAGATCTTCCCCAGATCTCTTCCCGCGAGAGCCACGTTCACTCCAGACAGGCTGCCCTTGAAAACCGGTTCCTTGAGGCTGCCGGAAACGCTGCCCGTCATCTTTAAAATTCCCCGGCCACCACCCAGCAGCCAGGGGAATTTCGACAGGTCTGCTTCCAGGTCAAGGGAACCTGTGAGGTCTCCCCCCCTTATCGGCATCTTGCCTGACGCCTCCATATTGAGAGGGCCACTGTTGAGATGAAATTTCGCAATTACCAGCGCATCAGGTGTAGAGAAAAAAGATGAGTGAAACCTTTCTATTTCAACCAGCCGCCCCTCTGGAAAAGCGGCCCATGTAAATTCACCGGACAGGGAGCTCACGGTTATGTTTCTGCGGTCCGGGGGATCGAAACGCCTTTTTCTGATATCTATCAGAACTCTGTCGAGTTCCAGCTCGATACCCGCCAGCATATCAGTATATGAGAGACCTACGTCCATCAGGGTGACGTTTTCTATGTCTATGCCAAAAGGAATTGCGGGCGCGGAACCGGATTTTTTCTCACGTTCCCAGAAGGGGAATAGAGGTTCAACCGAATAGCGGCCCTCCAGGTTTTTGACGACAACCAGATCCAGACCTTCAAGGCGGATATTCTTTATGGCCAGAACACCCCTCAATGGAGCGAAAGGATCCAGGGTGACAACCAGGCGCCTGGCATTTATTATTTTGTCGGTCTCACCCCGAATATCGCTTAAAATAACATCTTCCAGGGCGATCTCTGTAAGGAAAACATTCCGCTCGAAAGAGCCCAGATCCAGGCTGACTCCAAGCTGATTCCGAGCCATCCGCTTGAGGGAGTTTAAGATCACATCGTCAAGCCACTCACTTCTGAGCAGAACTACGGTTACAGTAAAACCGGCTGCAACGAGTAGGATCAAGAAAGCAATTATTCGGCGTTTCAACCTGTATGACCTCTGCTATCCGGTTTGTGATGAACGAAGAGAAATCATGTGTTGAGATTAAAGGCGCTTCATTATTTTCTGTATATCTTCCCAGACGTCCGCTTTCCTGTTTGGATCGCGCAGGAGAAAAGAAGGATGGTATGTGGGCATAAGCGGTATGCCGTAACAGTCGTGGAAATGGCCTCTGAGCATGGATATCCGGACATCTGTTTCCAGCAGTGTCTGTGCCGCGAAACTGCCCAGAGCGCATATTACCCCTGGTGAGACTATCTCGATCTGCTTAAGCAGAAAAGGCTTGCAGGTGGTCACTTCAACAGGGAGGGGATTTCTGTTCTGCGGTGGCCTGCATTTTATTACATTGCAGATATAAACATCTTCCCTGGCAAGACCCATAGCCCTGATGATCTTTGTCAGTAGCTGACCTGCCTTTCCCACAAAGGGCTCTCCCTCGATATCCTCATCTCGCCCGGGTGCCTCACCGACGAATAAAATGTCAGCCCTTGGGTTTCCCGTTCCGAATACCAGTGTAGTCCTCGTATCGCCTAACTGGCATCGGTGACAGTCACCTATGAACTCTCTCAGATCCTCCAGTGTTTTGGAATGTTCCACCTTATCCCCGGATGGGATGGGAACCTGTTCAGATTTATAGCCGGGAAGATATTGTATACCGATGGTCTTCAGGTAGAGTCTGTAAAGATCATCCATTTTTTACCGCTGCCCGCCAGAGAACAGAGGAGTGGTCAAGTATCCGGTGAGCAAGCTCGAGTTTGCTCATTAGTGGAAAACGTTCTACGTAGCCCTCTCTTCCCAGGAGGGTGGCACGATTTTCATCCTTTTCAAAACCGGAGTCACGCTCTGTGATATCGTTTGCTACGATCAGGTCCAGGCCCTTTGACAGAAGTTTCTTCCTGGCATTATCTTCCAGACTTTCCGATTCCGCCGCAAATCCAATGTAAAGCCTGTTTCCTTTTGCTGTCGCCAGTTCTTTTAGAATATCGGGGTTAGATTCCATTTCGAGAGTGATCTTCTTTTTCCCGTTCTTTTTTATCTTCCGGGTACTCCTTTTCACCGGTCGGTAATCGGCAACGGCCGCGGTCATGATCAGCCATTGATTAGCTTCAATATGATCTCTGGCTGCAGCCAGCATCTCTTCTGCGGTCCCGACGCGGATCGTTTCAATGCCGTCGGGATCTTCCAGGGACGTGGGGCCGGATATGAGTGTTACAAACGCGCCCCTATCGCGGCCCGCCTCTGCTATGGCGTACCCCATTTTACCACTTGATGGATTGCTTATGAAACGCACGGGATCAAGGGATTCCCTTGTCGGCCCTGCGGTAACCAGGACCCTGATGCCGCTCAGGTCGCCTGCCCCGTAGAAAAGCTCTTGCGCGGCTTCGATGATAATATCGAGCTCGGCCAGTCTTCCCTTCCCCTCGTCACCACATGCCAACTCACCCTCACCTGGAGGGATAATCTTGACGCCTCTCTCCTCGAGAGTACGGATGTTATTCTGAACTGTTGGATGGGACCACATATTTGTATTCATGGCAGGAGCTACAGCCACGGGACATCTTGCAACCAGGGAAATGGTAGTGAGCAGATCATCGGCGATGCCGCAGGCGGCCTTGGCAAGATAGTTTGCCGTCGCGGGGGCGACGAGGAAGAGATCTGCCCACTTCGCTCGTTCGATATGCCCTATCGTGCGTTCGTCGGTGAGAGAGAACATATCCAGGCCAACCGGGTTGCGGCTCAGGCTTTCCATGGTCAGGGGAGTGATGAAGCGGGTCGCGTTCTCGGTCATGACTACCGATACTTCGGCGCCCCTTCTTATAAACTCCCGCACGAGCTCGGCGCTTTTGTAGACCGAGATGCCGCCGGTTACGCCGAGTAGTATCTTTCTTCCTCTGAAATTCGCTTTTTCGCCCATGGTCATATTCTATGAAAGTTGAAAGTTAAAAGTTGAAAGTTGAAAGTTAAGTTCTCAGGCTCAGGATTAAGATATCCATGTAAATAGTCACATTTATTATCTATTTTATCAACATTCAACATTCAACTTTCAACTTTCAACTGGCACAGCACTACCCCTGTAAAAAGGGATTATGCATTTTCTCCCTCCCAACAGTTGTAGAGGGTCCGTGCCCTGGAAACACGTCTGTATCCTCGGGCAGGACAAGTATCTTCTCCTTTATTGAGCTTATCAGCGTTTCAAAGTCACCGCCCGGCAGGTCCGTACGCCCGATAGAACCCGCAAACAGGGTATCACCCGGAAATATGCCCACTGAAGTTTTGAATGAAACGCCTCCCGGACTGTGCCCTGGCGTAGCCACCACATCTATCTTTTCGTCTCCCAGCTCGATGGTATCACCATCCTCCAGTAGAATATCAGGTTTCGGGGAGGGATCCACTGACAGCCCGTACATCTGTGCCTGCATCACAGCATGATCCAGCATCTGGGCATCCAGCCTAGGAACAGCCAGAGAGGCTTCTGTGGCATTCATCACCTCGGCATTGGCCGCGATATGGTCGAAGTGGGCATGAGTATTAAGTATCATTTTCACTTTCCAGGACTTTCTCTCAAGTAGCCCCAATATCCGGTTTCCATCGCCACCAGGATCGATCACTATAGCCTCGCTCTCCTTATCATCGGCAAGGATGTAGCAGTTTGACTGAAGAGGTCCCACTTCCAGATGCTCAACTATCATATTCTGTCCTTTCGCATTTTATAATTTGGATTATCTCCAAATCAGTTGGTGGTAAATATATACTGGATGGATAAATTTAGCATCAGAACCGGGGTTTTGGTGAATCACGAAGCGAAGCTCAGAGGGGGTTGCGAAGGCGAGTGATTACACCCAAAAACCCGGCTTGATTTGTATTTTCATTCAGGGTTCCGGCAAAAGGCCCTGAAGCGTAGCTCAAAGGGGGTTGCGAAGCCGAAGGGCCTTTTGCCGGAACCCATAAATTAAATTATGTCAAGTTCGTCGCTCATCAATCCAGTTAAATAAAATCCAGCTGGTTTTATTTTTCCAGAATGAAAGTGACCGGGCCGTCGTTGGCCAGTGTCACAACCATATCGGCTCCGAATTGTCCCGTCTTTACAGTAACACCGCTCTTACTGAGGGTTTTGACAAATAGATCATAGAGTTTTTCCGCCTCACCGGGCTGAGCCGCACTGGAAAAACCCGGCCTGTTTCCCCGGGAAGTATCAGCTGCCAGCGTGAACTGGGACACTACCAGGGCCTCGCCCCCCACATCTTCAAGGGACCGGTTCATCTTCCCCTTGCTATCCTCAAATATCCTCAGCCTGCCAACCTTGGCCGCAAGCTGTTCACACTCATCCGGGCCGTCACCCTCCGCCACTCCCAGGAACACGAGAAGGCCCGGTCCTATGGATGATATCTCCTCACCATCCACTTCTACTTTTGCCCATTTAACGCGCTGTAGTAGTACTTTCATTTGTAAAGACAGTTTCTGGTTTCTAATTTCTAGTTTCTAGTAAAACATACACTCCAAATTAATTTTCAACTTCGACTACGCACTTCGACTATTCTACGCGCCGTTTCCCCGCTTCATTCATATTAACAACGCCCTTCGCACTCCGCCCTGCGCCCTGTACTACCCCCTCCTGCCTCCTGCCTGAATTAGTCACCGTTTCACCCATTCACCCATTCGTTTTTTCACAACTATCATGCCTTCAGCACGGAGAACGAAAGCAGCGGCAGAGTATACAATAATCCCCAGGAGCACACAACCTGACAGCCACAACAACCTCTCCATGGTCGAAAACTCCATCCACGGCAGCCGGACTGCTACCGCCCCGATCACGACGAACATGATGGTGGAAGCTGCCGCGGCCTTTGCCACCTCGCCGAACAGACCCATTCCCGCCCAGGA
>JBGMRC010000012.1:0-18415 GCA_048061075.1 bacterium
GTTTTGATCCAAGATCCAATGTCCCATATCCAAAATCGTAATGCGTGATGCGTAACGCGTAGTTAGTGAAACCAGGCTATAGGCTATAGGCGGTAGGCTATAGGCTAACAAACAGTACCACAACCTTACTCTTCCTCTCCCTTGGTGGGAGAGGAAGCCTGCCGTTGTTGAAAAACTTTGAACGGCAGGCGAGGAGAGGGGGATATCCTACCACCCTCCCCTTTGTCCCCTCCCATCAAGGGAGGGGTGAAAGTAAGTAATCTAATTTCGAATTTCCAATCACCATTACAAACACGTTGGATCTTGGACCTTGGACCAGGTTATCAATCAAACCACGGCATCCCCTCAAAATAACCAGCCAGATCAGTTACCTCACTCACAGTAAGATGGCCAGTTCCGTCGCTATCAATATCTACGAGCACCGGCATTATTCCCATATCTGCGGCAGCATTCGCATTCGCCGGCATATCGTCCACGAACAGAGTCCTGCCGCCCGGCAGCCCGATAGTATTAACAGCGCATGAGAAGGCTTCGCTGTGGGGTTTGCCCAGGTAGCCGGTGGCCGCCAGATCACAAATTTCACGGAAATGCTCCCCCACCCCCAGGGCGGCAAGGACCCTGCAGGCATGAGATGCGGATGCGTTTGTGAAGATCACCTTGGGCAGCCTGATCCTGGCGAGGAATGCACCAAGGCCGGTATCCGCTTCCAGCATCGACTCAACGGGAATATCGTGAACGAAATCCAGATAGTGCTCCGGGGAAGTACTGTAATGCTTTATGAGCCCACCCAGGGTCGTTCCATATGCGGCAATAAAATCTCTTCTGATATCCCTCACGGAGCCCGAATCCACCCCTGTTTCTAATATTACATACTGATCGATCCGCTCACTCACGAGATCGAACACACCCTTCCTGCTGGGATAGAGCGTGTTGTCGAGATCGAATAGTATTCCTTCTATCCGTGATAATTTTTCAGTAATTTGATGCATTTGTTTCATAACTTCCCACCGCACCTGTGTGTCGTGTAGCAGAATTCAGAAGCCATGCCAGTTGATCCAAAATCCAATGTCCAAGATCCAAAATCGTATTAAGTGATTTTACTGGAAACCAGAAACTAGAAACTCGTTTATTCATAATATTGCATAGACAACCAACAACTTATATCATGAAGATTACTACTTATCACCGTTCCGCCTGAAAAAATCCCTTTAATGGAGGTGGCAAGATGGAAATGATCTGGATGACCATGGAGGAAATAAGGAAGGAAGCCGACGCAGGCACTCCCGTTATCATCCCCTTCGGGTCCACCGAAGGACATGGTTCCCATCTTCCCCTCGCCACCGACACCCTTCAGGCTGAGGCGGTGGCCATAGCGGCGGCGGGTATCGAAAGAGCCGTAGTCGCGCCCCCCGTACATTACGGGATCTGCACCAGTACAAGGAATCACCCGGGTACAGTAACTGTTTCGGGCGATACTTTCCGCGCCATGGTCCGCGACCTCATCCATTCCTTCTTCAGGCAGGGTTTAAAGAAAATCGTTCTCTTCTCGGGCCATGCGGGCAGGATTCACATGTCTTCCCTGAGGGAAGCGGCCACAGATTGTGTTCAGGAAAACCCATCCCTTGAATTAGCGATCGTGAGCGATTTCGAACTTGTGGTCAAATCCTCATCTGAACTGGTCAAGACACCGGGCGATTCCCACGCCGGTGAAATAGAAACCTCCAGGATGCTCTACCTTTACCCGGATTCGGTAAAGGGAACGTCACCGGCCGAATCCCCTTCCTTGCCGCCCTACCGGGTTGTACCTGATCCGGAAAAGTATTGGCCGGGTGGGGTATGGGGGGATCCCGGAGCTGCCGATCCTGAAAGGGGAAAGACCTTTATTGAAAGGTCAGCCGAAGAACTTTCCAGGATAGTCCGGGAACTCGCAGGGCCGAAAGACAGTTCATCTCCCGATTAGTTAGTGGAGCATCAGCATATGTACTCTGAAGGCCGGGCTTTTGGGTGTAATCACTCGGGTTTATTTTGCCGGAACCCATGCGTTACATATTAACCGACTAATCGGGAGATGAACCCGGAAGGCTAACCTGCGGCAGAAACCATCCTTTCCATTATAATGGAGCCTGCAACGACAACGTTCAGAGAGTCAACTCCCGCCGCCATGGGAACGGCGACCCTGCTGCTCATGTTGTTCATCCAGGGGGAAAACCCGCTGCTCTCATTTCCAAGAGCAAGGATGGAACGTGTCGGGAACGATATTTCACCCAGTGACACACCCCGGCTGTCAGCCGAAAAAAGCTCAAATCCAGAGCTGACAAGACTCATCAGTTCCTCCTTGTCCGCGGAAGTAATGACGGGAATGTGAAACACACCCCCCGCTGAAGCCCTGACCGCCTTGGATCCAAAGGGATCTGCTGAACCCGTCCCTATCAGCGCCGCCCTGAAGCCAAATCCCCACGCGCTCCTTAAAAGGCCCCCCACATTTCCGGGGTCCTGAACAGCATCGAGGAACAGAATTGCCGAACTGCTCTTGTCATCCATCACAGATCCAAATTCAGGCTCGCTGGGTATCCTTCCCACACCGATCGACCCTGTTGACCGAGCAACATCGGATACTTCAGCAAAAAGGGATGGATCAGCCCTGAAGACGGGAACATCGGATTGTCCCGCCTCCGAAATTGACATCGACATATCAGACACTGCCCCTTCCATCAGTACCAGATACTCCAGCATCCCGGTTCTGCGGCACTCCGCAAGGGAGTTTTCCCCCTCAACGATACAGAGTTGCCGCCGTTCCCTTACTTTACGCGAGGAAAGAGACCTTATTACCCTTGTTTTTTCCCTGGAAAGGGATCTCACTGGATCTTTCATAGCTTCTTAACCACCCTGGGAGCCTGGTTAGGTTCTCCGACAGGCTCCTAGATCTGTGTTATTTATATAACAATATTCTAATATTCAAATCTTGACATTGACAGGTCAACTTTTGAGAGTTAGTATCATTAATACTTGGACCATTCAATAATCTTTATCCAGCAGTATTACATAGCGAGGAGGACAAAATGGCTGAGAGTAAAAACGTCAAGGAGTTCACGGATGCCAATTTTGACGATGAGGTTCTTAAGGCGGACACGCCCGTACTAGTCGATTTCTGGGCCGTCTGGTGTGCTCCCTGCAGGGTGATAGCTCCTGTTGTTAACGAGATCGCAGATACATATGGAGGAAAGCTGAAAGTCGGCAAGGTCAACGTGGACGACAACTCGGAAACCCCCAACAAGTATGGTATCAGGAGTATTCCCACGCTGATACTCTTTAATGAGGGCAAGGTTGTCGAGCAGATAATCGGTGCCAATCCAACAGAGGTCAAGAGAGTAGTAGAACAACACGTCTGATATCATAATTAAGGAGCCTGCGATGTCCTTTGCCATTTTTGAACTGAAATGCTCAGCATGCGGAGTGGAATACGCCCAGTTGTTATCAGAAAGTGATGAGAATGCGAGTATATCCTGTCCCTACTGTAACGAAGACCTCGTAAAGAGAAAAAAGCTGTCCGGTGAGGATCTCATCCAGTGTGGTATGAAATCTGGCAGCAGCTGATAGATGTGAATTCGCCGTCGGTCGCCGGCACAGAAAAAAGGCGGCCTGTAGCCGCCCTTTTTTCACTATGATCTTCAAGAGGGATCAATCACCCGGGATGATGGCCTCTACAGGACACTCCTCGACACAGTCACCACAATCGTTACAGAGCTCTGGATCGATAACATAGATCTCGCTCCCTTCGCTGATAGCCTCAGTCGGGCAAGCCTCTACACATACTCCACAAGAAGTACATTCGTCGGTAATAACATGAGCCAAAGCGTTCACCTCCTTTCGGAAATTCAGATGACCTAATATTTGTCAGGGGACTCATATCCTCACTGAAGATAAAAGTCAACCCCGTAGACAAAACTAATTACACTTTACCCATTTGCAACCTGCATCTTTATCGTTGTATTAAACCAAACTCCAAGCTTTGCTCTGCGGTTCCCTGCGCTAAGGGCTGACTAGCCCTCCCTGCGGCCCCCTGCGTTAAAGGCTTTTGTCTCCTTCATGGCTCTGACCGGGGTTTTGGTGAATCACGAAGCGAAGCTCAAAGGGGGCTGCGAAGGCAAAGGGTTTATTTTGCCGGAACCCATGCATTATATATTAACCAACTAATCGGGAGATGAACCGGTTTTGTTCAGTTACATTTGGAGAAACCGCAGGAGTGGCAGGTCGCGCACCCCTCGCCGAACTCAAGACTTCCGCCGCAGTCCGGGCATGACCGTCCCAGTGCAGCGATCAATTCCTTTGTATCGCTTCTGGCCCTTTTTTCACCAACAGGCAGATCCACAACATTTATCCCATCGGCACCTCCCGCCTCGCGCACGTCGAGATACTGCCTCAGAGCTTTTGCAATAGCATCGGAACAGGACAGCACCATTTCACCGTTCTGCCAGTGTGGTGACGGACACCGTATGCCGGAAAGCTGCTTGAGCACTGATTCCACCTCGATACCGGAGCGCAGCGCAAGGGATACCATCCGGCTGACCGATTCTGACTGGGATGCCGCGCACCCTCCCGCCTTCCCCATCTGTGTGAAGACCTCACTCAGTCCCTTTTCATCCTCGTTGATAGTCACATAAAGGTTACCGCAACCTGTTTTCATTTTAACGGTCATACCCTGTGTTATGTGGGGCCTGGGACGGGGAACTGACAGGACATCCGGTTCACCGTGGGCTGCGGCTTCCTCACCCTCCCCGCTGCCAAAGGAGAGAACCTGCTCATCGCGGCTGCCGTCACGGTAAACCGTTATACCTTTACAACCCAGGTTGTAGGCCAGGTGATATGCTTCCTCGATATCGTCTCGGGTTGCATCACTGGAGAAATTAACTGTCTTGGATACAGCGTTATCAGTATATTTCTGAAACGCGGCCTGCATACGGATATGCCACTCGGGGCTGATGTCGTGGGCGGTGACGAATACCCTCTTCACCCAATCAGGAATTCCCGAAATATGCTGTATGGAACCCTCCTGGGCGATGCTCTCCATAAGCTCATCGCTGAAAAATCCCTCCTTTTTCGCAACTTCCTTGAAATAAGGATGGACTTCAACAAGCCGTTGATTGTCGAGTACGTTCCTGTGGTAGCAGATAGCAAAAAGAGGCTCAATACCGCTGGTCGTGTTGGCGATGATACTTATCGTTCCAGTGGGTGCAATTGTTGTGACGGTGGCGTTTCTCATGGGGGGCCGCCCGGGAACGTCGTATACGCTTCTGTTATATGCCGGGAAGGGTCCCCTTTCGGCTGCCAGGTGCTGGGACGCCTCAACACCCCGGTCCCTGACGAACTTCATTAGCCTTTCGGCAAGGGAGACTGCCTCTTCCGAGTCATATGGGACGCCCAGCCTGTAAAGAAGGTCCGCCCAGCCCATGATGCCCAACCCTATCTTGCGGCTGGCCTTGGTCATATCCTCTATCTGCTGCAGAGGATACCTGTTCATTTCTATCACGTTATCCAGGAAGCGTACTGAGTGGTCAATTACAGCACCCAGTTTTTCGTAGTCTATGGCCACTCTGTTTCCTTCATATCTAAGCATCCTTGCCAGGTTTACGGAGCCCAGATTGCATGATTCGTAGGGCAGAAGGGGCTGCTCACCGCATGGATTGGTACTTTCAATCTCACCCAGATCCGGAGTGGGGTTGTCCCTGTTTATCCGGTCAAGGAAAATGATCCCCGGTTCACCGTTCCTGTGTGCCCTGACAACGATCTGTCCGAATACATCTCTGGCCTTCAGACTTTCGACCAACTCTCCAGTCCTGGGATTGACAAGGGGGAATTCATCATCATCATCCACTGCCTTCATGAACTCCTCTGTAATTCCAACGGAGATGTTGAAGTTGTTGAGCTGGTCATCCTGCTCTTTGCACGTAATGAACTCCAGGATATCAGGGTGATCAACCCTCAGTATCCCCATATTCGCCCCTCGCCTGGTTCCGCCCTGCTTGATCACCTCGGTAGCCTGATTGAACACCTTCATAAAGGAGATGGGACCGGACGACACGCCGCTGGTGGATTTCACAACATCTTTAGCCGGTCTGAGCCGACTGAAGGAAAACCCTGTACCCCCACCGCTCTTGTGTATCATTGCCGTATGCTTTATGGCGTCGAAAATACTCTCCATGGAGTCTCCGACAGGAAGTACGAAACAGGCTGAAAGCTGCTGCAGTTCTCTGCCCGCGTTCATCAGGGTCGGGGAGTTGGGAAGGAAACTCAGGGAGGCCATAAGCCTGTAGTATAGATCGGCGGTCTGAGCAATCTGATCGGGACCGGCGCCGAAATGAGTCTCAGCCGAAGCTATATTTTCGGCCACTCTGCGAAGAAGACCCTCTGCTTTTTCAGTAGGATTTCCCTCTTCATCCCTTTTCAGATAGCGCTTTTCAAGGACTACTGCGGCGTTTTTGGAGAACTCTACCGGTGTCAGTTCTTCGGTGAAATCCAGTGACTCCTGAGCATCAGACGATGAAGTATCAGCACCCCTTGTTTTTTCCACCGGCATATTTGGGTTCCCCTAGTAAGTATTTGAAAAATATCAGATTTTTTAGTAATGAATCCCACATATTGTATAGGTACATGAGAATATACACAACATATAGACGATTGGCAAATGATTTGTTGTTTTTTTCCGAAGTTTATTACAACGTGGCATCTTCCCTTGATAAACAGGAGCCATGGTGTTACTTATTTGTATACTAGATCCTACCCATTGATATTTTCGATAGCATTGGGAGTGTACAATGAACATTATTAATTGCCGGGGCCTGGCATGCCCCGGGCCGGTTATACAGACGAAAAAGACTTTAGAGGGCCTGCCGCAGGGCAGCATCTTTGCAATCGATGTTGACTCAGAGGCGAGCAGGGAGAACGTGCGGCGTTTCGCCCAAAGCAGGGGCGCCTCCATATTGACCGAGGAAATTGAAAAGGGCGTTTTTCGAATCACGGTAACCACTGATAACGTACCCGCCGCCCAAAAGGAACTACTATTTCCTGTCGTTTTCGTAACCAGCGACGTTCTGGGATCGGGAGACGACAAACTGGGTAGAATCCTTATGGAGGGGTTCCTCAATACCCTTTCCGATCAAGACACAATCCCCGACAAGATCATCCTGATGAATACGGGAGTTCGTCTTGCGGTGGAAGGCTCTCCCGTACTTAACTCCCTCAGGGCACTGACGGAACAGGGGTGCGAGATCCTGTCTTGCGGAACCTGCCTTGAGTATTTCTCGCTGAAGGAAAAGCTGGCCGTTGGGGTTGTGTCTAATATGTTCGATATCCAAAGCGTTCTACTTGAAGCTGCCTCTGTTATCAGGCCGTGATAATGAAGTTGAAGGTTAAGGATCATCTCCAAGTTATTTGGTGTAATTTTGATATAGTGTACTTAATCAGGCCGGACTTTTGGGTGTAATCACTCGGCTTCGCAACCCCCTTTTAGCTGCGCTTCGTGATTCACCAAAACCCCGACCTGATTTACATTCGGTTATGCAGGTTTCCGGTAAAAAGTCCATCCATGGCTTTTTACTCCGCGGAAAGCGAAAAATGTCATTATTAACTGGTTATAAAGCGGTGAAGGATGAAAAAGAGAAAAGAAATTTATAAATTGACAAGAATGGTAAAGGCCGCCGGTTGAGCGGCCAAACTGGCTCCGGGGGACCTGGAGAAAATTCTTGAGCCCGTGATTGACTGCATCGTCAAGGACAACCGACTTCTGGTAGGGATTGGTACCCGCGACGATGCGGGCGTGTACATTATGGAAGGCGATATCGCACTGGTTCAGACTCTCGATGTCATAACCCCTGTAGTTGATGATCCAGCGGACTTCGGCTTTATTGCCGCGATAAACGCCCTTTCCGATATCTACGCCATGGGCGGCACGCCCCTTACAGCCCTTTCCCTGCTGGCTTTCGATCCCTGTGACCTACCCCATGAAGCAGTTCAGGAGATCATGACCGGAGCCGTGGAGGCCCTGTCCTCAAATAATTGCTCACTCATCGGAGGACACACTCTGGAGGATCCCGAGATCAAGTTCGGGTTTGCCGTTACCGGAACTGTCGATACTGGTTCGGTGGTCACCAATTCAGGTGCTCACGCGGGTGACATGATCTACCTGACCAAACCTCTGGGTACCGGTATAATATCCACTGCCGTCAAGGGGGATGTGACCCCGGACGGTCTGGTAGATGAATCCACAGGTTGGATGAAGACCTCCAATCGTAATGCTTGTACCGCCATGCTCCATAGCGGGGTCACATCCGCAACAGATGTCACAGGTTTCGGTCTCCTTGGACACCTCCATGAAATGTGCAGGGGATCCGGACTCGGGGCGGTGCTGGATTTGAACTCGGTTCCGTTGATGGAAGGTATAGATGAACTGGTCAGGATGGGGCTTGTTCCTGAGGGTGCCTATAATAACATGAAATACCTGAAAAATTCCGTCGATCCGGGTGAAATTTCTGACGATTCATTTCTTCCCCTCTTCGATCCCCAGACATCAGGAGGGCTTCTTGTGGCAATCCCTCCCGAAAAGGCAGATCTTTTTGAGTTCACCTTCAGTGAAGCAGACGTGTTCTTCGCCCGTATCGGGCTGTTCACCGAACCGCCAGTAGTGATAAAGATAGTTTCTAGTTTCTAGTTTCTGGTTTCTAGTAATCACAAAGAAAGAGTTTTTCCCTGCGGCCCCCTGCGGTCCGCCCAAATGGGCGGCCAGCGGCCCTCTGCGTTAAGGGCTTTTGTCTCTTTTGATGAACCCCAAACCCCGATTTCCTCTGTATCCTCCGTTAATCCTGAGCCAGCCGAGCGGAAGGGTGCCTTTATGGTGAAAATAAATACTTCGATTTTGACTTTGCGTACAAAAAAAATTTGACCCGCAAGAACACCTCATGTAAAACTACTTTTTCTAATTCTTAAATCCGACCAGCGCTACGGAAAGGAGCCCGATGAAAACACCCACCCTGCAGATCAAACGCGCCCTTGTGAGTGTGTGGGACAAATCAGGACTTGTTCCTTTTTGCCGTTCACTTTCTGATATGGGAGTAGAGATAGTCTCTTCGGGCGGCACCGCAAAAGCCCTGGAAGAAGCCGGAATACCTGTAATATCGGTAAGCGACGTTACGGGTTTCCCGGAGATCCTGGATGGAAGGGTCAAGACTCTGAACCCGCGCATCCACGGAGGTATCCTGGCGAGGAAAGACAAAGCATCCCACAAGGAAGAGCTTGCGGAACACGACCTGAAGATGTTCGATCTTGTGGCCGTTAACCTGTACCCCTTCACAAAGACCATCGGCAGGGAAGAAACGACACTTCAAGAAGTCCTTGAGATGATAGACATCGGCGGTCCTGCAATGGTACGGGCCGCGGCAAAAAATTTCCCCTCTGTGGCAGTGATCATCAACCCATCCATGTACGAGACGGTGTTAAGTGAGATGAGAGATGAGGGAGGAATTTCCTTTTCCACCAGGCTCTCCCTTTCAAAGGAAGCTTTCTCTCATACCTGTCTGTACGATGCGGCGATCTCAGCCTACATGTCCGGTCTGGGTGAGGACGGTCAGAAACTCGAACAAGCCCATCTTCCCGAACTTCTGATTGCCGGTGGCAAGAAGATACAGGATCTGAGGTACGGCGAGAATCCCCATCAACAGGCCGCCTTTTACAGCGGTCCGGTATCTGATGAACCTGCCCTCACGGACGCAAAACAGCTCTGGGGCAAGGAACTGTCCTATAACAACATTCTGGATCTCGACGCTGCCCTCGCCCTTGTAAAGGAATTTGAAGATCCCGCCTGCGTTATCCTCAAGCATACGAATCCCTGCGGGGCGGCGGTCTCATCGAGGGATTTGGTTGACGCATACGAAAAGGCCATGGAAACGGACCCGCTGTCAGCCTTCGGGGGAATTGTTGGTTTTAACAGGGAAGTGGGTGAGGATACCGCAAAGGGTATCGTAGATGGTTTCAAGGAAGCCGTCATCGCGCCTGGATTCAGCCCCGGTGCGATGAAGATCCTCCAGACCAAAAAGAACCTGAGGCTCCTTGCGCTGCCCGGTCTTGCCGACGATCCTTCCGATGTGAATGTTATCAACATTACCAGCGCGGGTGGCGGCTACCTCGTACAGGGCCGTGACCTGATAACCCTGAATGAAGATGAACTTAAGACTGTCACCAAGCGGGAGCCTACCCCGGAGGAGATGGCGTCCCTCAGGTTCGCCTGGATACTGGTCAAGCACGTTAAATCCAACGCTATTGTTTATGCCAGAGAGGGACAGCTCGTTGGCGTTGGCGCAGGCCAGATGAGCCGCGTAGATTCCGCCAGGCTGGGAGTGACAAAGGCCAACCTTCCTGTAGAGGGTACCGTCCTTGCTTCTGACGCATTCTTCCCCTTCAGGGATGGAGTGGACGCCGCCGCTGAAGCCGGCGTCACAGCGATAATCCAGCCCGGGGGGTCCATGAGGGATGAGGAGGTCATCCAGGCTGCCGATGAACACGGCCTTGCGATGGTGTTTACGGGTATAAGACATTTTAGACACTGATAAAATAGTTTCAGGTTTCAAGTTGCAGGTTTCAAGCCATGCAAAGGATAAGTATTTACTTGAAACTTGAAACATGAAACCTGGAACTAAACACGGGAGGTACAAATGAAAGTTCTGATCGTTGGAGGCGGGGGGAGAGAGCACAGTCTGGTGTGGATGGTAAATCAGTCACCGAAAGTGGAAAAGGTGTTCTGTGCCCCGGGAAACGCCGGAACAGCCATCGAGGGAGAGAATGTTGACATCGACGTTGAGGACATCGACGGGCTGGTAGAATTCGGGAAGAAGGAAGGAATCGGCCTGACAGTAGTAGGTCCTGAGGTTCCCCTGACCCTGGGTATCGTCGATGCCTTCGAGGCGGCGGGCCTGAGGATCTTCGGCGCCAGCAAGAAAGCCGCAGAGATAGAGGGCAGCAAGGTCTTTACCAAACGTCTCATGGCAAAATACAACGTGCCCACAGGCTTTTTCGAAGTATTCGACAGCCCCGACGATGCGAGAGCTTATATTAAAGAGGTAGGCACCCCCATTGTAGTCAAGGCAGATGGCCTTGCTGCGGGAAAGGGCGTCATCGTCTGTCAAACGGTCCAGGAAGCGGACGAGGCTGTCCACATAATCATGGAGGAAAAAAGGTTCGGCGATGCCGGTGACCGTGTCGTCGTTGAGGAATTTCTCACCGGGGAGGAGGCGTCATTCCTTGCCTTCTCGGATGGCAAGAACGTGCTTCCCCTGGCCACATCACAGGACCACAAGCCGATCTTCGACGATGACAAGGGACCCAATACAGGGGGGATGGGTGCCTACAGCCCCGCTCCGGTTGTGACGAAGGAGATATTCGACCAGGTAATGGAGGAGGTAATGATCAGGACCGTTAACGCAATGGCATCAGAGGGCAAGCCGTATAAAGGTGTTCTTTACGCCGGACTGATGATCGAGGACGGCAAGGCTCGTGTATTGGAGTTCAACGCGAGGTACGGCGATCCTGAGGCACAGCCCCTCCTGGTCAGAGTTGACGGGGATATTGTTGAAGTCATGGAAGCGGTCGTTGACGAGAGGCTGGATGAGATCACACTTAACTGGCACGACAGCCCATCCATATGTGTGGTAATGGCCTCAGAAGGCTATCCGGGCTCTTATGTGACTGGCAAGGTAATTACGGGTATCGAGGAAGCTGACGCCATGGAAGGCGTGAAGGTCTTTCATGCGGGAACAGCTCTCAAGGACGGGAAGATTGTCACCTCGGGAGGCAGGGTCCTTGGAGTGACCGCCCTTGGTGACGACATACCCGATGCCATCGAGAGGGCATACAGGGCATGTGACGTTATTAAATGGGATGGAGCTTACTATCGCCGCGATATCGGGGCAAAGGCCATAAAATTCCTCAAGTAGTACCCGGAGCGCGGTTGATGGGTAACGAAGTGTGGAGGTGAGGGAGGTTTTATAGGTGTCGAGGTAACGAAGTGTCGAAGTATCGAGGTCTAATCCCCTCCCCTGGCGGGAGGGGAACTTAAGGGGAGGGGGCAATATTACATCTGTTAAAGGAGACAAAGGCCTTTAACGCAGAGGGCTGCAGGGAGTCGCAGAGAAAAATATTTTCTTTGGAATTACTAGAAACCAGAAATTAGAAACTAGAAACTCCAGCCGAAGGCTGGCAAAGGAGAAATATGGATTCTATAGATGTTCTTGTCCTGGTGGGCAGCGGATCTGATAAAGAGGTCATGGATGAAACATCCGCGTTACTTTCAGAATTCGGAGTTTCTCATCGTATTGAGGTAGCCTCAGCCCACAGATCACCTGACAGAGTCAGGGATCTGGTAAAAGAAGCAGAGGAATCCGGGTGCAAGGTTTTCATTGCGGGAGCCGGGTGGGCAGCGCACCTTGCCGGTGTTGTGGCATCACTGACAGTGAGACCGGTTATAGGTGTTCCCATCCCGTCTTCCCACCTTGACGGTCTTGATTCACTCCTCTCCACGGCACAGATGCCGGCGGGCGTACCCGTAGCCACCATGGCCATTGGTGAAGGAGGGGCGAAAAATGCGGCTCTGCTTGCCGTTTCCATTCTTGCCCTTGCAAACGATGATCTTGGCGGAAAGCTCAAGGAATTCAGGGAAAACATGGCCAATAACACCTTCTGATCCTGCGCCATGAGCATGATCCTTCCATGGGGCGAAACAGCACTCAGTGATGCTTTAACTGTAATTCACTCGGGGGGGCTGGTTATTGTCCCCACAGAGACCTTTTACGGTATTGCTTCAGACCCGTTTAATACTGATACCCCCGATACCATTAACAAGCTGCTCAAGGTCAAGGGCAGGGAGTCAGGAAAACCGGTTCCCCTCATTGCCGACACTTCTGAAACAGCGCTATCTGCCTGCTGGACAGTTCACCCTCAATTTCATAGTATCGCCGAGAAATTCTGGCCTGGGCCTCTCACACTTATCCTGAAAGCGAATCCTCAAATCCCCGATGCCGTTACAGCGGGCACCGGAACAGTTGGTATAAGGATACCGGGACCATCCTTTGCCCTGGAACTTGCCGGAGCCCATATGGGTCTACTGACTGCCACCAGCGCCAACCGGGCCGGCGATCCCCCGCCATTATCTGTCGATCAGTTAGATCCGGAACTCGTCGGGGAGGTTGACCTGGTAGTTGATGGGGGACCTGCACCGGGAGGGCAGCCGTCGACGCTTCTGGACCTGACTGTTGATCCGCCAAGGATCCTGAGGCAGGGGGCGCTTTACGATGAAGTAAGGGAATTTCTGGGTAGTCGGATTTGAACCACAGAGTCACAGAGCACAGAGGAGGTTTTTGGGGTTACTAGAAACCAGAAATTAGAAACTAGAAACTTAAAAAAGAGGGCAGGATCTCTCCTGCCCTCTTTTATCATTGATACAGTATCTACTAGAACCTGAATGTCACGTCAGCGCTGATGAGGCGTATTGAGGTTTTGTAAACACCATCGTAGATAGTATCAATTAAAGGGTTGGGTTCATCGCTATTAACGTCACGGTCATCCTTGGAAACAGCCATGTATGCAAAGTTAGTCGCCCACGAACCGGCGTCATAGCCCGCTCCAACCGATATGGCTGTCGCGTCGGCATCGGGCAGTCTGGGATCAAATGTGCTTTCAGGTACGGGCGTAGGTTCCGTGAAATAACCGACCCTGACCGTCCAGTTATTGTCGACATAGTAACTTCCACCCAGCCTTGTAGCCATAACGTCCTCGTAGTTCTTGGTAATCGTTCTTATTACAGACCCATCGGGCCTCTTGAAAACCAGCTTGTCGTAATCGGACCACTGGGTAAAATCAAGGTCAACATTGAAGGAGAATTTCTCGCTGGCGCGGTAGTTGATACCGACGGCATAGGTATCGGGAATATTCAGGTCGACGGAAGCTTTTCCTGTATAAGGAGCACCTGACGTTTCGGGTAACCCGGCTGCATCGCCCGACAATTCCGCAGTCACGCCGCTGTGGTAGGAAAAGCCGATCCTGAGGGCGTCAGTTGCCTGATAGAGACTGCCAAAGGTAAAACCGAGGCCGTTACCGTCGCCATCCATTGTGTATTCCCAACCTGTACCGGCACCATCCGAGCTGCCACCATTGTAAATTACCTCCTTAACATAATAATACTCCGGACCAAAGCCCACAGAGAAATTATCGTTAACACGGTAAGCGGCAACTGGTGATATCTTTACTATCTCGAGGGAGGTTTTTGTAACAATATCTACTGGATTGAGTGGTGTTATACCTCTGAAAAAAGCGTTGAATGCAGCACTCGAATCCCACTCCGTACCAAGTCCAAAGGGGGCATTGACCCCGAAACCAAGCCACCAGTCGCCCTCGCCCAGGTGGTTCGTGTAGAACAGATATGGTACGTAAAAAGTTTCCTTCTTCATGTCCACCCCCTCGAACTCACTTTCAGGGGAGATTATATTCAGACCGCTCATAAACTGGTTTCCCTCAAGGCCGGTTATGGCGCCAGGGTTGTGGTGAACGGCGGATGGATCATCGGCCTGACCAACGAAGGCGTTTCCCTGCGCCATGGCTGCCGCTCCCGACTCGGGAATGCGGAATGCTCCCGCAAAAGCCGTTCCCGCAGCCAGGATAAGGACCAGCGAAAATACTGTCAGAATTATAAAACATTTTTTCATATCAATTACCCTCCTCTACCCCCCAATGTCATCAGTTACGCACCCAAGGTTGAATTACATACAAGGCTTTCTATAAGCAAAAAGGCCTGGGTCAACCTTATTTCATCCCAAGCCTTCGACCGTCTGTTTATATATTAAAATGCCGTTTTATTCAACCCTCCATAAAATATTATGGAAACATACCCATGATATTTTATTCGTAAAGCAATTCCAGATCATCCCAGTACCGTTTGGTTATCTCCTTGCGTTTCAGCTTGAGTGTTGGTGTAACCTCCCCCTCATCCTGGCTGAATTCACGCTCCATAACCTTGAATTTCTTCACCTGCTCTGCGCTGGAGAAATCCTTCATAGCCCTATCGACCCTCTTTTGCAGAAAATCGAGGATAACCGGATCATCGCTCAGATCCTTTATCGATGAGTAATCAATATTTTTTTCCCTGGCGTAATTTTCCATCCTCTCCCAGTCAGGGACGATCAGCGCCGATATGAATTTTCTGCCGTCACCGTAAATGAAGGCCTGGGAGATGAACTGGTCAGTCGAAAGTGCGTTCTCCAGGGCCTGAGGCGCAACATTCTTACCGCCCGCTGTGACGATGATGGCCTTTTTCCTGTCGGTGATCCAGAGGAAGCCGTCAGGATCGAAGTGTCCGATGTCACCGGTGGCGAACCACCTGTCATGGTCCAGTACTTCGGCTGTTTCTTCAGGGCGATTATAATAGCCCTGCATAACGTGGGGACCTCTGGTAGATATTTCGCCATCATCCTCGATGCGGACTTTTACACCCGGCAGAACCTTGCCAACTGAACCAAAGCGTATATTATCAGGGTTGTTTACCGAAATAACCGGCGACGTCTCTGAGAGCCCGTATCCTTCCAGTATAAGCAGCCCCGCAGCGTGGAAGAATTCGCCGATCTCCTTTGAAAGGGCAGCCCCGCCCGATATCATCAGCCTTATTTTCCCACCGAAGGTCTCCCTTATTTTTCCGAAAACAAGCTTGTCGGCTATCTTCTTTTTAAAGGAAAGGGCAAAACCCAGCTCCTGGCCCCGCTGCAGCTTCTGACTCACCTCCTGACCTGTCCTCAGACAGAATCCGAAGATCATCTTCCTGAAGGCGGATGCCTCATGGACCCGGTCAAGGATACGAGCGTAAGCCTTCTCGTAGATCCGCGGGACACTGATGAGTATTGTGGGACTGACCTCCTGCATGTTTTCCACGAGCTTTTCGATGCTCTCGGCGTAGATTATCTTCCCCCCCACGTAGAGGAAAAGATAGTAAACAACTCTTTCAAAAACGTGGGAAAGCGGCAGGAAGGAAAGGCATGTATCTGTATCGTATACACTTATTACTTCTAATACCGCCTTGACGTTGGACAGGAAGTTGCTGTGTGTCAGCATCACTCCTTTCGGCTCTCCGGTTGTTCCTGATGTATAGATTATTGTTGCCAGGTCGCTGCCCTTTCCTGAAGCTATGGTTTTTCCCAGATCTTCCCATATCTCGGGATCAGCTTCTCGGCCCATCTCAAGAAGTTCGTCAAATGCCATTATCCCGTCTGCATCCCTGTCCCGGGGGTAGGGATCGAAACACACTATTGTCTGCAGCTCCGGCAATGAAGACCTTATCTTGAGTATCTTATCCAGATATTCGGTATTGGAGACGAAGATAATTCTTGCATTGGCGTCCTTCAGGATGTACTCAAGCTGAACCGGTGTCAGGGTCCAGTAAAGGGGAACTGTCGCACCATGTATGGCGAGAGTCCCGAGATCAACAGATACCCATTCCGGCCGATTCTCGGAGAGTATGGCGACCCGATCTCCCTTGCCGATACCCAGCTTCATCAATCCTCTGGCGACCTCTCTGTAATGGTTTGAGAGATCTTTCCATGACATGGATTCCCATCCGCCGTCTCTTTTTCGCTCCAGCACAGCCTTGTTACCGTAGCGGGCGGCGCGATCATCCACCATTTTAGTCAGAGTATCCAGATGATAATCTTCCTGCACTTTATTATTTTCCGATAATGTTGACCCCATAACCCTCACTCCTCCTCCACCTCCAAGTCAATTATATAATCTTCGTATTGCTCCGGTGTCATCAGGGCAGACAACTGCTCGGAATCAGCGATCTCAATACGGAATAACCATCCCTCGCCATAGGGATCTTCGTTAACCTGATCAGGGCTGCTCTCCAGGTCGAAATTCACTTCTTTCACCTCTCCAGACAGGGGTGCGGTGAGGTCGGAAACGGCTTTATCCGACTTGAGAACTCCACAGGACACAAAAGTATCCACTTCTTCTTCCAGTTCAGGAAGATCCACAAATTCGATCTCCCCAAGCTCCCGCTGGGCCCAGTCCGTAACTCCTATCACAGCTTCGTTTCCTTCGGGCCTGATCCAGAAATGATCCCGGGAATAGAGGCAATTTTTTGGAATGTCCATACCTGCTCCCACCCTCTGTGATCACAGCCGGGCAGCCTTTTTCAAAAAGGCCAGCTAGCCTGTTTTTGCGACCCTTTTGCAGTTGCTTGCCGTTTCAACACGGTTCCTGCCGGACCGTTTTGCCCGATAAAGTGCCTTGTCGGCCTCATCGATCAGTTTCTGTGGGTCAGCTTCGGCGTTGTCTGTCAGGCAGCATAGACCCAGGCTTATTGTAATTGTAACCGGCTCCTTGAAACCACCGAAGCGGTGGTTTTCAACTCTCTCCCTCACACGCGTCGCGGCGACTCCTCCTCCATCACAACCGGTCTGTGGAAGTGCGATAACGAACTCTTCACCACCGTACATCGCGACGACATCAATCTTTCTCATTTCCTCCTTTAAGATCATCGCCATCTCTTTGAGCACCCTGTCCCCCTGGGGATGACCGCAGGTATGGTTGATCTTCTTGAAGTGATCTATATCGATCATTATCAAAGTAAGATCGTTGCCGTATCTTGTTGATCTGGCAAACTCACTGTCCAGCCACTGCCGAAAGTACTTTATACTGGGGATCTGCGTGAGAGGGTCCGTCGTTGCCATGACCTCCATGAGATCCTTTTGCATCATCAACTGGTCCTGGAGCTGTTTGATGCGAAGCATGTTGTTGAGGCGGACTTTGAGAATTGAGGGGGTTATCGGCTTGGTAATGTAGTCATCGGCTCCAAGATCAAAAGCCCTGACGATCTCTTCAACATCGGTTTCGGCCGTCACCATTATTATGGGAATGTGCCTGAGTTCATCTTTGGCTCTCACCATCCTCAGAAAATTGTAGCCGTCCATGACGGGCATATTCACATCGCAGACAACGACATCTATCCCACCGCCGATCTCTGTCAGAGATTTGAGCCCATTGGCTCCGTCTCCTGCCTCCAGGTATAGATCGAAGATATTCGCCTCCTCCAGGATCTTTATGATCTGCCGGCGGGAAATATCTGAATCATCTATTATCAGGATAGTACTCACAATGCCTCATCTCCAGATTATCTGACAGTAGAAAACCTTTCACTCACAAACTCCCGGATTGCTTAATAACGCGCCCTTTTAAAAAATATACCCCACACCTGCAGATATTGCGTCCTCGCCGAAAAGGTGGGCTTCGATATTGAAGTAGAAGTTGTAATCCATGAAGTAGTCGAACCCGAAAAATAGGTGACTCTGCGCACCCTCATCTCTGCTTATGCCCCCTCCATCGAGACTCAGAA
>JBGMRC010000013.1:0-18205 GCA_048061075.1 bacterium
GCAACGTTAACTACTAAAACAGGAGAGTAGAAAAATTTTTCATAAGCACTCTTATACTTATCGGGTAGATCCTTTACGATATGACGGGTAGTCCAGCCGGCGGAAGCCATGGCGACAGCTTTTGCCTTTAACCGATATGTCTGCCCCTTTTTTACATAGGTCACCAGCACATGATCTGAATTTCCCGGTGATGGGACGTGCTCCACCCCGACTACCGTTGCCCCTAATCTCATCCTCACATCGTTTGCGGGGCTGTCTAAGGCGCTCAGATTCACCGGACGGTTAAGTATGTCATTGAATGAATATTCACCATCAATAGCGCCGGGGATGAGAGCTTTTATAAAGTAGCGTGTGAAGCCGTCATTCCCTCCGGGGAAGGAGTGCCAGTTTGTTTCATCCAGCCGTCTCGTCCCTGGCCATCGTCCGAAGCCCTTGAATCCGGGCATCCCGATCTGGTACGCGCCGTAAGCGGAAATAGCGTCACTACCAAGACCGAGAGCGCTTGCGATGATGGGATTTGCGAATTTCGGTATCTCGGGACTTAAGCCCATCACTTTTTCGAGGTATTCACTGTAGGTTATCGAATCGAGCCACTGCTGGAAATCCGCGCGGCGGTAGTATTTTTTTTCAGAGTTCCTCCATGTGAAAAAATCCCTTTTCACCTTGCGGGAATAAGGTGCTTTTTTCAGCTTCCTGCCCCATGGGTCGATGACCCAGTAAGGTGATTCTCCCTGGTCAAAGAAGAATCCTACACTGGCTGAAATATCCTGCCACAGCATGAAGCCGTAACTCGTACGGTCAAAGGTCAGCCGATCAAGCTCCGGACTCAGTTCCTGATAGGAAAATGTGCGCGGTATCCTCAGGTCTGCGAATATCTCATCCCTGCGTGTGCCCCCACGGTTCGCGAAAACGAAGGCATTGGAGGCCTGCGGACCTGTCAGCAGGTACCCGTTGACCATGAATTCATTCCTCTTGGCATGGCCGCCGAAGATGGGGTGGTTTTCGATGATGAGACATTTCTGCCCGTTGCGAGCGTCTTTCCTGAACTGAAAAGCGGCACTCAACCCGCTCAAACCGCCGCCTACTACAAGAAGATCGAAAATTTCTTCTGTATCGATCACACTGTCCGGAGGTCGGTTGTATTTGCCCTGTTGAATCTTTTTTGATATACGGACGATCTCTTCAGTATTGCCGTGTGAGGCAGCATAGTCGCCTACACCTCCGTAATCCTTCCATGATTGTGTCTGCGCTAATAACCTTGCCGGTGCAGGCAATTCCAGCAGCAGAGCCCCCGTACCGATAAGTACGGCGTTCAAAAAGTCCCTGCGTGTAATATTCAGATTGTGATCAGACATGCATATCTTCCTTTGTGAAAGTCCGTCTTTCTTCAAAAAAGCACGCAAAGGCCATAATTCTCTACAGTGTAACCGAAATTGTTGGTATCTGTTTCACGAAAGTGTAACATTTCCCGGAATTGGGTTTGTTTTTCGACGATCACTTGCAAAGGAAGGACGATTTATATAGTCTTGTTTAATGAAGCTGTCAGGTACCTTGAAAGTAAAAACCTGGTACGGTCTTTCTACGACGGTAAAGCTGTTCGGTACGGCCTGGGCCAGTATAGGTCCTCTCCCTCCGCATCCTCAACTTGTGAACATTGTCCTGAGAATAGGGCTTTCCAGGGAGAATTCCGTGCACCTGCAGCTCCTTCATGAAACGGGGCACCTGCAAACTCTGCCGATCCTGATTGTCCCGGTCGTTCTCTTCTATTACCTGTCTCTGCCCCTGTTCCCGGCTGTGATCGGACTACTGGTAATTTCTGAAATCCTGGCAGAATTCTATGTCATGGCAAAAGAGGGTAAAAACTACTTCAGGATCTACGGATCGTTGTGGAGATAGGGCCTTTTTCAGGCGATTGCCTTCCTCAGTTCCAGGATGTGCCGCCTTGCAGCCATAGCCGCTTTAGCGCCCTCCCCGGAAGCTATGATTATCCTTTTCCCATAGGCGTTCGTGACGTCTCCGGCCGCAAAAAGGCCGGGACAGGACGTTGAGCAGTCGGAGTCTATGACGATCTCTCCTTTATCGTTGAGCTCCACAAGATCCGACACGAGATGGGAGTTAGGTGTCAGCCCGATGGCTATGAACACACCTTTTACGGGGATTTCATGGGGCTCCTTTCCGGCCATTTTTCTCAAGGTGATACTCGAGACCGTTTTCCCCCCCCTCAATTCAACGATCTTGTGCCCCTCGTACATGTGCAGGTTAGTGCACAGATTTATCCGGTCAATTATCACTTTGTCCGCAGTAAGCTTGCCATCGCTGATAAGGTGAATGTTCTTGGCCACCATTTTCAGATTTTCAACGATCTGCAACGCCGAGTTCCCCCCCCCCACTACCGCGGCATCCTCTCCCTGCACAAAGGACAGGTCCTGAATATTTCCGTAAAAAACACCTTTTCTTTGAAACTCCTCTTCACCGGGCACGTTCAGCTTCCGCCTGGTCATCCCGGAACCAACGATTAATACCCTGGAAGAATACCTGTTCAGGTCCGATGTTGTAACACTAAAGCCGTCAGGAACTACCTCGATCTTTTCCACTTCGTTGATAAGGTGGTCCATGTAGTGCGAATGTATAAGCTGATATTGAAATTTCTCGATCAGTTCGGGCCCCGTAATAAAGTCATATCCCATATAGTTCTCTATATTCGTGCTGTCTATGGCCTGCCCCCCGAGGTCTCTGGTTATCAGGAAGGCATCCATCTTGAGCTGGGCCGCGTAGACAGCCGCCGTAAGCCCCGCCGGGCCTCCACCGATAATTATGAGATCATATGAATTGCGTGGGAATTTGCATGCGGTCTCTTTCAGAAACTTGTCCCTGCACCCTTCAGAACAGAAAAAGTAGACAATACCGTCGCACTCCGATGAAAGAGCGGTCTTTTCCTCGACATCCATGTTACATATGGGGTCTTTTTTCACAATTTTTCCCTTTCATGACCGTGTGAAATTAAAGTTCATCTCCCAATCAGTTAGGGTCATCAGAACCGTAACATAAAGTATAGCAAGTATAAAATATTCAGCGCAAGCAGTGCTTTAGCGTCTCTTTCCGGAAAAAAGCTGAACACAACGCTAAAAAGATATATATTTACAATGTTTTGGTTGCATACCCTGGGGGGCTATGGTATGTTAAGAGCAGAGATGATAATTACCTGAGCAAGCGGAGGGTAAATATGCATGAATCACAGATGGCGCATATGCACGAATCACAGATAGCACGTCTTAACAGGATCGAAGGGCAGATAAGAGGGATCAAGAAGATGATCAATGATGGCCGTTACTGCGTTGATACGCTTACGCAGATCCGATCGGCATCCAGGGCTCTTGCAAAGGTAAAGCATAACATCTTCAGAGCTCACCTGGAGGCCTGTGTGAATGATTCACTGTTGGGCGGCGATCCATCGGACAGAAATGCGAAGATGAACGAAATTGTCGAGCTTTTGTCCACGTTCAGGTGACCCGGGTATTTCAGGAGGTAAAGAATGACGTTTGGAAACTTTATTACACTGGCCTTGATCGTTGGGTTTGGATACATGATGTTCAAGGGTGGCGGCTGTTGTGGATCCCATGGCGGGCACCAAAAGGGTCATGAGGGTCATGAGGGTCATGAAGAAGGAAAAGATGAAAAGCTGGAAATAGGCCCGGGGGAAAACAAAGTGGAGGAAAAATAGCTACTGTCGTCCGGCATATGTGAATCTGTCGGAACGTTTCCTAAAACTCGAACTGCGGGAGGTAAAAATGACTTCTACAATAATTGGATTTGCGGTACTACTTGTGATCGGTTACCTGATATTTCGTCCTCGGCACAGAAGCGGTATGCATGAAGAACACAGCGGGCAGGGAGAGCATGTTAAAGATGTAAGCCCTCATGCCGGACATGGCGGCAAGGTTGCCCAGAGCAGCAGGAAAACCGGGGGCAGCAAGAAAACCGGAGGTGGTTGTTGCGGTTGATTAGATAGATTTAAGCTTGAAAATTGGAAGTAGAAGTAATAGAAGTTATGATTGAATAGTTGCTGATTGTTGGTTAGTAGTTTTGACTGAAATCTGGAGTCTGTCGAGGTGCGCCTGAAGCCTGATTTGACAAATTACAAATCAGGTGTCACGCACTACGGATAATAGTATTGAACGTCGAAAAGGAGAGTGAGCGCAAAATGGCTAAAGATCCGGTATGCAACATGGAAGTTGACGAAAGCACAGCTCTTTCCGGAGTGAAGGACGGTGAGACCTATTACTTCTGCAGTCCGGGGTGTAAGGATGAGTTCATGGGTTCGGGGTCTAAAACAGAGACCCAGGACCCAGGACCCGGTGAGCAGTCCCAGGACCCAGGACCCAGGACCCAGGTAGATGAAGTAGATGATCATTCTGAGACAGCAGGCGAAGAAGCATGTGAAATGCCTGGGTCCGGGGACGAAGAAGTATGCGAAATGCCTGAGTCCGAGGACATGGAACCAGTGACTGGAACCAGCGCTTCCATAGGCATTACCGGTATGCACTGCTCTGCGTGCGCGGTTCAGACTGAAAAGTCCCTGAAGAAACTGGATGGAGTTTTAGAAGCCAACGTCAACTACTCATCCGAGGCGGCAACAGTTAAATTCGATCCATCGAAGGTGTCCACAGCCGACCTTGAGAAGGCTGTTAAGGACGCGGGCTACACTCCACACCTTCGCGAGCAGCCCGGAAAAAGGATCACCATGGGTATAACCGGTATGCACTGCGCCTCATGCGCGGGGACGATCGAAAAGTCCCTGAGGAAGCTGGCCGGAGTTTCAGAAGCCAACGTCAATGTCGCCGCGGAAACCGCCACTGTCCGGTTTAACCCGGATACTGTCAGTCTCTCTGACCTGGAAAAAGCGGTGAGTGATGCTGGATATAAATCGTACATCAGGGATGAGGAATCAGGTCAGCTGGATCTCAAAGTCGTGGGCATGGATAACCCGCACTGCCTGGGGACTGTTGACGGAGCTTTAAAACGTCTTTCCGGTATTACCTCCAAGGAGCTGTTCGTTAACGAGAAGGCGAAGATCAGCTTTGATCCTTCAGTAATATCACGCAGTGAAATACTTCAGACTATCCGCGATGCAGGCTATACACCTGTTGAGGAATCCGAGGATGCCCTGGACAGGGAAAAGGAAGCAAGAGAAAAGGAGATTAAAACTCTCAAGTTAAAAGTCATTATTTCGACCCTCCTGGGGATCCCACTCGTCTACCTTACGATGGGACCTTATGTCAACATTCCAGTACCCCACATTCCCGCCAGACCGGAAACTCTTATCCAACTCTTTCTGGCTACTCCGATATTGCTTATAAGCTATCAGTTCTACACGCGGGGATACCTGACTGTAGTTAGAAACCGGATGGCTACTATGGATACTCTCGTAGGCCTTGGCACCGGCATTGCCTGGCTTTACAGCGTTGGCGTGATGATTGCCATTTGGGTCGGGGTAGAGGGGTATACCACTGAAAATTTATATTTTGAAGTAGCAGGGCTTCTCATCGTCTTCATATTGATCGGCAAATATCTGGAGGCAATAGCAAAGGGCAAAACTTCAGAGGCCATCAAAGCCCTGCTGGGGCTCCAGGCCAAGACAGCTCTGGTGTTAAGAGACGGCAGGGAGATAGAGATTCCCATCGAAGAGGTGCGTGTTGGTGATGAGGTGCTGGTAAAACCCGGCCAGAAGATACCCGTAGATGGGATTATTGTTGACGGACATTCAGCCATAGACGAATCGATGCTTACAGGTGAGAGCATGCCAGTTGATAAAGCTGTCGGCGACGAAGTTGTCGGAGCATCTTTAAACAAGACCGGTTCATTCAGGTTCAAGGCTACAAAAGTCGGGAAAGACACGGCCCTCGCGCAGATAATAAAGCTGGTAGAAGAAGCGCAGGGTTCCAAAGCCCCTATCCAGGCGCTGGCGGACCTGCTCTCGTCATATTTCGTCCCCGCTGTGGTGATTATAGCAGTGCTCTCCTTCGGAGTCTGGATACTGGCAGGCAAGAGCTTTATCTTTGCCTTATCCGTTTTTATCGCTGTCCTTATTATCGCGTGCCCCTGTGCTCTTGGACTGGCAACGCCAACTGCCGTGATGGTGGGCACGGGACTTGGGGCGAAAAACGGCATACTGATAAAGAGCGCCGAGGCGCTTCAGACAGCTCACAAGATCGACACTGTTATTTTTGACAAGACCGGGACCCTCACAAAGGGCGAGCCGGATCTCACTGATATATTATCCTTTGGCAGTTGGGAAGATGACCGGATGCTTGCCATGGCCGCTTCAGTGGAGAAAAACTCTGAACACCCCCTCGGAGAGGCGATAGTCAGGGGAGCTGAACAAAGAAGCCTCGAACTGCTGCCCCCTGAAGATTTCCATTCCATCACTGGTAAAGGCGTTGAGGGTACTGTTGATGGTCAAAGGGTGGTTATCGCAAACCGCGCCCAGTTTGCGGATATGGGTGTGAGCGTTGAAAATATTGAAAGCGCGATGGTAGAACTCGAAAACCAGGGCAAGACAGCCATGATCGTGGGTATAAACGGTGAAGTAGCAGGGGTCCTGGCTGTGGCTGATACCCTGAAGGAACACTCCAAAGAAGCGGTCAGGATCCTTCAGAAAATGCGCAAGGAAGTGATCATGATCACCGGCGACAACAGAAGGACCGGTGAGGCGATAGCTTTGCAGGTTGGAATAACGCACGTCCTTTCCGAGGTGCTTCCACAGGATAAGTCCGAAGAGGTGAAGAAACTGCAGGATGACGGACTTAAGGTAGCCATGGTTGGGGACGGCATCAACGACGCGCCGGCCCTGATGCAGTCGAATATCGGGATCGCTATCGGCAGCGGCACCGACGTAGCCATAGAATCGGCGGATATCGTCCTGATCAAGGATGATATACGCGATGTTGTGATGGCCATGGACCTCTCCAGGTACTCCATGTGGAAGATAAAGCAGAATTTCTTCTGGGCATTTATCTACAACACACTTGGTATTCCCATAGCGGCGGGAATCCTCTATCCGTTCACCGGATTTCTTCTCAGTCCCCTGATCGCAGGCGCCGCAATGGCTTTCAGCTCTGTGTCAGTTGTCTCAAACTCACTTCTGATGAAGCGTTACAAACGAAAAATCTGATATAGAACATTGGAAATTAGAGCATTAGACATTAGAGCATTAGACATTGGAAATTGGAAAATTAAATATTTTAAATTAGATTGAATAGAATTTACTAATCACCAATCACCAATCACTAATCACCAATTACCAATCACCAATTACCCGTTACGAAAGTGAGTGTGGAGCTTCTACTAACCGTGAGGGGAAGACTACAACCGGAGGAAAAAATGAAAAGCAGAAAAACACTAATAGGAACCATGATCGTTGCATTGGTTGTCGCCGGCGGATTCGGTCTCGCCTGGGCCCATATGGGCAGCGACTACAGCGGAACCGGCGGTTATGGTCCTATGGGAAGCTATGGTCAGATGGGAGACCTCGGTCACATGGGCTCCGGGGCCAAAGGCGAGGGTCAGCCATGCGGGGGGGCCGATGTTGAGTCTGCCGTTCAGATCAACAAGGAAGAGGCCAAAGGCATGATCTCCTTCCAGCTTCGAAGGTCTAATCCCAATCTGAAGGTGGGCAAGATCGCGGAGAAGGAGGAGGGCTTCGAGGTCACCATCGTAACAAAGGACAATTCCCTGGTAGACAGGATCATGGTCGAGAAGAACACAGGCAGGATCTACCGTGTCACCGAATAGGGTGGAAAAAAGTTGATAAAATATCCGGGGGGGGCTAACAGCCCCCCCAGCTATGACAACTCCATGGATGGACTGGTGAAAACAAAAAGCACAATACCTGAATCACTTCAGCCGGTATTATGGGGTATCGTAGGAGGAGGAATACTTCTTGCGGTGTATTTTGGCATCCTGACCTTTTCAAACTCCTTTACCCACGCTATCGAAGAGCTCCGTAATATCTGGATGTGGATCCTGCCCCTGACTCTGGGGTTTGGGATACAGGCAGGTCTTTTCTCATATATAAAGATCACATCCAGGCGCAAGGCCAGCCTTACCAGCACTGCCTCCGTGGCGGCTGCCGGGGGAGTGTCGACTACAGCCATGGTGGCCTGCTGCATGCATCACGTTACTGATGTACTGCCGATACTGGGCGCTTCAGCGGCGTCGATTTTCCTTATTCAGTACCAGTCTGTTTTCCTGGCTGTAGGCGTGATATCCAACCTCCTTGGAATCAACATCATGCTGAGAGTTATCCAGAAGGGCGAACTTTACGACCAGGGCAGAGGGCTTCTCGGCATGGTGCTTAAGGTGAACATGGACAGGGCATTGATCGTAAACGGATTGGCCGGAGCGGTTTTCATTGCCGTAGTGTTAATCAGAACACTTCAAAACAATCTTTAATCAACAAAGGAGAGAGTAAAAAATGAAATCAGGAATGTTCAGAATAGTGGTGAGTATCGGCTTCCTTAATCTTCTTGCTGCCGGACCGGCCTTCGCGGGGATGAACGGTGGCGGATCAGGTAGCGGAATGGGAGCTGGAGACGAAAGAGGCGTAAGTGGACCGTCTTCAGGGTCAATGCAACAGGCCGCAGGTATGACGAACATAAGTGATATGCCTACGGTTTCCACCGGCAGCACGGATTCGGGAGGAGTGAAAATTGATCTTACACCCATTTCTTTCGAAGACGGCATCCTGAAGGTAAAATTTACCGTCAATACTCACGCAGTTAACCTGGCCGAGCAAAACCTGGTGGAGCAGACCAGGCTCGTATACGGAAAAAAAGAGATAAAGCCTGTCAAGGCTGACAATATGGGAGGACACCACTCCAAAGGGACGATAATCTTTGAAGTTGAGGGTGAGCTTCAGAACTTCATGATCGTCATAAACGGCATACCGAATCAGGAAAAGCGGGCTTACCAGTGGTAAAAGGCCGTGAACAACCGCTTTTAACTCCAGCAGTTTCCGGGGGGACGGTTCCACAGGTTACCCCGGCATCAACCGGTAAAAAAGGAGGTCAGGAATGAGAAGATCCGGCTGTCTTTTTCGCGCAGTTTCAGTGACGATGCTTGTGTTTTTCCTGATATCGGTACCGAGTCTCGTAACGGCCGATGTCGTCAGTGGGAAAGTCGTCTCAGACGACACCCTGGAACAGGACTGGGGCTGGATAAACATCATGGGCGGAATTCTTCAACATACGTTTACCCTGACAAACGGTGGACAGGACAATCTGATACTGAAGGGCGGCTTTACATCATGCGGGTGCACGAATATCATTATTACGCTTCCGGATGGCTCGAAATCACCGGTATTCACTATGACCCACTCTAACACGGCACCGCCTGCCAACTGGGTCGGTATCGTCAAGCCCGGTGAAAACTTCAAAGTCACCGTTGATTACGATCCCCTCACCCACGGTCCAAATGCTCTCGGCCCTGTGGAGAGGAGGGCTTATATTATAAGCAGCGCTCCGGAAGACGGCCGGCTGTCGGTCAAATTGCCCGCAGTCAGAAACGGCACCGTAACAATATTACGCGTATCAGGCGTCGTAGTCTCCGAGGAGACATACAAGCAGAAGGAACAGAAGGATTGAGTCTTTCACGCGGAACATAGGCCGACTCCCGGTTTGATCTTCAGGTTTTCCAAAGATCCCGGTCTTTAAGGTTTAATGATGATAGCAGTGAAAAGGGGGTCGTACGGCCCCCTTTTCACGCCCACTGCATTTAAACAGGCCTGCACCCTCGAAAATCTGTTAATCTGTCTGTAATTGTAACGCCGCTGATCACAGGATTGCACAGGCGTCCCAACGGAGGGAATCGGGAACCGTGAAATCAATTTCTCCCGCGAAAGTCCATGATCCCCCCGGGAAAAATATTCCCGTACTCCGCAAGATTCTTTCCGGAATCGTTCTGATCCTTCTTTTCGCAGCGCTCTGGGTGATCCTGAAAAGAACCGGCGCCCTCGCGCTTATCATGGATGGGAACAAGTTGTCCATATACATAGGGCGCTTCGGTATCTACGGCCCCCTCATGATAATCGGCCTGATGGCGGTGGCTATCGTACTCAATCCGATACCCAGCGCACCCATAGCTCTTGCAGCAGGGCTGGCATACGGGCACACCTGGGGCGCTGTTTACGTTGTCACCGGAGCTCTTGCGGGGGCGCTTGTTGCCTTTTTTATCGGACGACTTGTAGGTCGCGAAATACTCTACAGATGGTTCGGTGACAGGCTGAGTGTAGGATTGCTGGGATCACAGAATACGCTCATGGGAATCGTTTTCATATCCCGGCTGATCCCCTTCATTTCTTTCGACATTGTAAGCTACGCCTCGGGGTTAACGGATCTGAAGGTATGGCGTTTCACGCTGGCAACCTTCGCCGGGATAATACCAGCCAGTTTTCTGCTCGCCCACGTCGGCAGCGAGATGGTAACAGGCAACGCTGGGCGGATCGCCGTCTCAGTCCTGGCCCTGGGATTCCTGACTACGGTGCCGATCGCAGCCAAGCTCATATACGACAGGGTTCGCAGACACCGATCACAGAAAAAAACACCCTGATTTGGAATCCCGGGGATCCACTCCTTGACAACGGGTTATTAGTATATCATAATCTATTAAATACTTGCACAGCCGCTTTTCACTAAACCCGGGGAGATACGGGAAATGGAACGCAGGATCACGGACTTCTCCATAAAGCACCCCAGGACCATCATCATAGTGGCCCTGCTTGTCACCATTTTTTCCCTGCTCCGTGTCACCAGCATCAGAATTGATACTGATCCGGAAAACATGCTGAGCGAAAAAGAGTGGGTACGAGTTTTCCACAATGAGGTGAAGAGGCAATTCGCCCTCTCGGACATGATCGTATTGGGCGTCGTGAACGAAGAAGATATAGATGGGGTCTTCAACCCGGACACACTCTCGAAAATTTACCGCATTACAGAAGGGATCAAGGGGCTGGACGGATTGGTCGTCCAGGACCTGATGGCTCTCAGCACCGTGGACGATATTCTCCAGGCTGGAGCGGGTTCAGTTCGCTTCCAGTACCTCATGGAACGCCCGCCACAGAGCCGTGAACAGGCACTCCGCATCAGAGACAGGGTAATGGCCAACCCCCTCCTTAAGGGGACCCTTATCAGCGAAGACGGTAAAGCGCTTGCCATCTATATACCCATTGAGGAAAAGAAGATCGCGCACAGGGTGAGCCAGGAAGTCAGAGACCTCATTGCGGCGGAGGGGGCCGGGCCCGAAAACTACTACATTACAGGTCTTCCGGTGGCCGAGGATACGTTCGGCGTGGAGATGTTCCAGCAAATGGCCATTTCAGCCCCGCTGGCCGGGCTCCTGATTTTCCTTCTGATGCTGTTCTTCTTCCGAAAGCTGGTGCTGGTTATCTCGCCGATGATCGTGGCTATCCTGACCGTTGTCATAACCATGGGGATATTGATCGCAACGGGAAACACCGTCCACATCATGAGCTCCATGATACCTATCTTCCTCATGCCCATCGCTGTGGTGGACTCCGTCCACATCCTGTCTGTCTTCTTTGACCGTTATCAGCTGTATAAAGATCGGGAAAAGACGATCCATGTGGTCATGGAAGAACTTTTCACTCCGATGCTGTACACCAGCCTGACCACGATGGTCGGGTTCGCAAGCCTTGTGCTGGCTCCTATTCCTCCCGTGCGCGTGTTCGGTCTTTTCATCGCCCTCGGTGTGTTCCTGGCATGGGCGCTGACAATTACCCTGGTGCCCGCCTATATCATGCTTTTTATTCCGGAACGCAAGCTTGTCAACTTCGGCGCGGCCCAGAGCGACGACAGGGCTGATCATACACCCCTGGCCCGATTTCTCCTTTGGGGAGGAATTATCGTACGCCGGAGATCAAAGGCAATTCTGGTGATTGTGCTTCTGGTACTGTCGTTATCCGCCTACGGCATCACTCTCATTCGGATCAACGACAACCCGGTAAAGTGGTTCATAAAAAAACACCCCATCAGGATAGCGGACAGGGTCTTAAACAAGCACTTCGGCGGAACGTATGAAGCTTACCTGGTTTTCGCCCCGGCTGCTGGCCGCGAGGCGCTCCAGAAGGACCTGGAAAAAGTGGATAAATTCCTCGACGGAGTATCCGAGGGGGCCGCATCGGGAAAAACACCCGGCATCGCAGCCGGGCTGAAAGATCGGTTAAAGATCCTGGGCTCGGGGGAGGAGCTTTCCCCTGAACCTGATCCAATACCGGTGCTGGAAAAGCTGATAAAGGAGGTTGACGAGATAGCGTCGTCCGCAGGCGAAACCGACGACGCCCTTCTGGATGACCTCGACTATATCATGGAAAACCTGGAGGATTTGCGGATCTCTTTTCAAACCTTCAAAGACCCCGAGGTGCTGCGCTATATCGAAGGGCTCCAGCGGTATATGGTTGAAAAAGGTCTGGTCGGAAAGTCCAACGGGCTGACCGAGGTCGTCAAAAAGGTCCACATGGAGCTGTTCGAGGGAAAGCAGGAGCAGTATCGAATCCCGGATACGCCTGCCGCGGTGGCCCAGACCATTTTCTTATACCAGGGCAGCCACAACCCGGAGAGTGTCTGGCACCTGGTGACGCCGGATTTCCGACGGCTTAATCTCTGGGTACAGCTCAAAAGCGGCGACAACAGGGATATGGAGCGGGTCGTGAAAGAGGTGACCGGTTACCTGGACAGGAACCCGGCTCCGGTCCCCCTGATCCATGCCTGGGCCGGTTTGACCTACCTTAACGTTGTCTGGCAGGACAAGATGGTAAGAGGTATGCTCCGAAGCCTTCTTTCCAGTTTCGGTATAGTTCTGCTCATGATGATTTTCCTCTTTCGGTCCGTTCCATGGGGTGTGCTCTCCATGCTCCCCCTGTCGGTTACGATCACCCTTCTGTACGGCCTGATGGGACTTGTTGGAAAAGATTACGACATGGTGATGGCAGTCCTGTCCAGCCTGACATTGGGGCTGAGTATCGATTTCGCCATCCACTACATACAACGGACCCGGCAGCTGTATAACAAAACGGGATCCTGGCCGCGTACGGCGGAGCTCATGTCAGGACCCCCTGCAAGGGCTATTACACGCAACGCGATAATAATCGCCGTGGGATTTTTGCCCCTTCTGCTTTCGAACCTCATGCCCTACAGGAGTGTCGGCGTCTTCCTGGCATCCATCATGATAGTCTCGAGTATGGGAACGCTTGTAATAATTCCAGCTGTGATACAGACGCTGGATCGCTGGTTTCTTCCAGCCCTGCCTCAGGACAGCAAAGTGCCCACCCAATCTCCAGGTCCGGGGCCTGAAAAGACCAGGGACTGATCGAAAGGAAGATGAACATGAAGAAAAGTCTGGTCATTGCTCTGTTATACGCTTTTATCCTGATCCCTGTTTCGGGAGTGTGGGGCCTGTCTGTTGAAGAGATCGTAAGCAAGGCAAACCTTGCATCCTATTACGGAGGCGATGACGGCGCCGCCAGGGCCAGAATGAAAATAACCGACAGCCAGGGTAGAATCCGTGAGCGTGAATTCACCATTCTGCGCAAGGATGTGGAAGAGGGAGGACGACAGTACTATTACGTTTACTTTCACAAACCCGGTGATATCCGCAAGACCGTGTTCATGGTCCATAAGCGTCCTGATGGTGACGATGACAGGTGGCTGTACCTCCCCGCGCTGGATCTGGTCAAGCGCATCGCCGCTGCCGACAAGCGAACCAGTTTCGTGGGATCCCACTTTCTTTATGAAGACGTCTCGGGACGAAGCATCGCGGCAGACACCCATACACTCAAGGAAGAGACCGGGGAGCAATGGGTTTTGGACAACGTACCCAGGGATCCAGGAAGTGTGGAGTTTGCCCGTTACCTGATCTGGATCGACAAGAAAACGTTCCTGCCCGTCAAGGCGGAGTATTATAACTCCCAGGGGAAAGTATACCGCCGGATAGAGGCCCTCGAAGTGCGGGAAATTGACGGTATTCCAACCGTGACCGAATCAAAAGTCCAGGACCTCAATACGGGTGGCACAACGGTGATGACCTTTACCCGAATCAAGTACAATCAGGGAATTTCCGACGGGATCTTCACCGAGCGCTACCTCAGGAATCCTCCCAGAAAGTACATACGCAGATAACGGCACCCGATGCAAATACGGCACCAGCAGCAACGGAGCAGACTGATGAAGAGGATAATAATACTGGCGGCGGTATCGCTTTTGGGAGTTGCGGCCGTCGCGCGCGCCGCCGAACTTCCCTTTAACGGTTTTTTGGAATATTCCCTTGGATCGAGGATAGTAGGCGACGATACAGCCTCCGGCGGTATTCTTCTGCATGAGACACGTTTCCAGGTCGATATTATACACGATACGGACTCGGGCAGCCTCCAGTTCAGGGCCGATTTTCTCCTTGATACAGTAACGGCAAAAAGCCTGACGGACATCCGCGAAGCGTATGTCCTGCTTATGCCCTCCGGCAATCTCGATCTGAAGGTCGGGCGGCAGATACTCACCTGGGGAACCGGCGATTTCGTCTTTCTCAACGACCTGTTTCCCAAGGACTGGCAGAGCTTTTTCATAGGAAGGGACGATGAATACCTGAAAAAGCCGGCCTCCGCAGTACGCGCCACGTGGTTCGGTGACAGTCTTAACCTTGACTTCGTGTGGATGCCGGTTTTCGAACCCGACTCCTTTATCTCAGGAGAGAGGATATCCTACTGGGATTTCAGACAGAACCGGAAGGCGGGTCCTGTCGATGGGATAATCGACCCCGTTGAACCCGACAAAACCGTTGCAAACAGCCAGGCCGCGGCCCGCCTTTTCGGAAACCTGGGAAACTGGGAGGCGGCCTTTTACGGTTTCGACGGGAATTACGGCCAGCCGAAAGGTTACGACACGGTCCTGAGCAAATTCAATTATCCCAGGCTTCAGACCTGGGGCGCCAGCCTGCGGGGGTCACTGCTGGGCGGTATAGGAAATGCTGAAGCCGCCCGGTACAGGAGTCTTGACGACTCGGACAGCAACGATCCCAATATCGTCAACCCTGAGTACCGTGTACTGGTGGGATTTTCCCGCAGTGTCGGCCGCAACCAGACTTTGGGCGTACAGACTTACCTCGAACACGCTTTAAAATTCCCCGATATCGGCCGAACAGAGCAGGACCGGTTGTGGATCACCCTGCGCTACACGGGTTTGTTCATGCAGCAGAACCTGACCCTGTCCTGGTTCAGCTTCTACTCCCCTAACGAAAAAGACGCCTATATTCGTCCAACAGCCTCCTACAAGTTTTCAGACGAGGTCCTGACGACCTTCGGCGCCAATGTTTTTTTAGGTGAAACAGAAAATACATTTTTCGGCCAGTTCAAAGACAACAGCAACGTTTACGCCCGTGTGAGATACAGTTTTTAATACTTTTTTCCTTCCCCATTATGAGGAAGACAGTCAAGGAGAGATCACAATGACTATGGAAAGATACATCCGCAGGATAGCCGGCACCTTTGTCATTATCAGTCTGGCCCTGGGAATATGGGTTAATGAATGGTGGTTCCTTTTTACCGCTTTCGTCGGCCTCAACCTGATCCAGTCAACCTTTACCGGCTGGTGCCTGATGGAAGACATACTCAGGAAATTCGGTGTTAAAGACACACGCTAGAGAAGAAACAGAGAGCCCCACCGGCTGTATATTCGAATCGGCGGCCTGACTCACAGACCCGTTATGCCTTTGGTTGACATACCCTGGGGGGCTATCTTATATTCATGATGAGGAAATAATTACTTTAACAAGTGGAGGGTACATATGCATGAATCACAGATAACACGACTTAACAGGATCGAAGGGCAGATAAGAGGGATCAAGAAGATGATCAATGATGAACGTTACTGCGTTGATATATTGACGCAGATCCGATCGGCATCCAGGGCCCTTTTAAAGGTAAAGCATAACATCTTCAGAGCTCACCTGGAGGCGTGTGTGCATGATTCCCTGTCGGGCGGCGATCCATCGGACAGCAGTGCGAAGATAAACGAAATTATCGAGCTTTTATCCACGTTTAGATGATCCTGATATCTCAGTATAACGGCCCGGACCCACACACCTGCAACTTTGATGTTAAAAGGCGGTTTCACACCCAAAAGCCCGGATTTGTGATGGCACTTTACCGAAATTCCACCAACTAATCGGGAGATGAACCGTTTTTTTTCAATTCGAACCTCAGATCAGTAACAATCCCCACTCCCACTTCCCGCTCAAGTTTTCCCAGGAGTTCCCCCTTCCTCATGGACAGTTCGTGCAGCCAGGCGTGGTTTGAAACGGATACAATGAGAATGGATCCTCTGAAATGGGCCGGCTCGGAGTGCTTTGCCGCCTCACCGGCGACCTTCTCCCAGGCGAGCATCGCCTTGCCGCGCTCAGCGGTTTCCTCGGGGAGATCGAGTTTTGAAAGAAGAGCTTTTAACACACTTCCGATAGGTGTCAGAGGTCTTTTTCGACTGGGTTTTACCATGAGATAATCCCGTAAATCCTCATAAAAAGCAGTATTTTCTTGACATGCAGATGTAACAATATTAATACATATTGTGTATTGTATATTGTATACAATCTTCCAAATGATTCTCCGCTACAGACTGGACAACAATACGATATGAAGCTGAGAAAACACAAGACCCTAAGAGAGCAGATTGTTTTCTCCCTGCGGGAGTCCATTATCAGGGGGGAGCTCAAACCGGGTACCAAGCTCACTGAACCGGAGCTGGCTGCGCGTCTGGGTATCAGCAGGACACCGATCCGGGAGTCGTTCAGGCAGCTTGAGAGCGAAGGTTTTCTAACAGTTATCCCCCGCAAAGGAGCGGTTGTATCAAACATCACCCGGAAGGACATAGAGGACTTCTACGAGCTGAAAAGCCTTCTTGAAGGTTACGCGGCCAGAATTGCCGCGGAAAAGATGACGGAAAAAGATATTGGCAAACTCATTCAGATCAACGAGGAACTTTTTGACTGCGCTGAAAAAAACAACTATGAGAGGTTTTTTACCAAAAATGAGGAGTTTCACAACTACTTTCTTACTCTTTGCGGCAACGAGAAGCTTGTTGAGATCAGGGACGCAATGGTAAAAAGGTTCCTTGGCTTCAGGATGGCGGCTCTTTCCCTGCCCGGCAGGCTGACGGAATCAGTGAAGCAGCATGAACAGGCCATCAAGGCGTTCAAGAGAAGGGACGGGCGTCTTGCTGAGGCTGTTTTAGTCGAACATGCACTGCTGGGCGGTGATTACCTGGCAGAGCAGGTTGACAGGGCGAGCAGAGAGCAGGAGGTGGCTGTGAAGCAGATATGAAAGACTTCAAGATCAAGATAGAGGAGCCCAAGCTCTTATCGGAAGATATAACCGCTTCCATTAAAACTGCCATCATCAAGGGCAAGTTCAAGCCTGGAGAGAAGATATCGGAAGGGGATCTCGCCGAATCCATGGGAATTTCCAGAACACCACTGCGCGAGGCCTTCAGAAAACTGGAAAACGAGGGTTTCATAACCATAATCCCCCGAAAGGGGGCCATTGTCACAGGTATCGATCCTGAAGAGGCAAACGACCTTTATATTATCAAGGGTACACTGGAGGGGCTGGCCGCCAGGCTCGCTACCCCGAATATTAAAGAGAAAGATATTGAAAAGCTGGAAAAGATCAACAACGAGCTCAGGGAGTTGATAGACAGTAACGATCTTGAAGCCTTCTATCGTCTGCACAGAAAGTTCCACATGCTGTTTGTGAAATTATCCGGCAACAAAAGGCTCATACAGATGATCTCCAACTTGAATGATCACTTCAAGAGGTTCGGCATTGTTTCCCTGACCCTTCCCGGGCAGTTTGAGCAGACGCTGCAGCAGCACGAGGAAATTATTGAAGCCTTTAAAGAGGGCGATAAGCTTGCCGCTGAGGAGAAGGTCAAGAGAAACGTCCAGACCGGGGGGCGGGTCCTTCTCAATCATCTTGCCGGGTTAGCTGATGATTAATTCGATCTGTACCAAATTTATCGAATTAATAGTGAGTTCCAAATTCCTGGTTCCAGGTTCCACGGAATGAACAATTAAATATAGTTTGAAACATGGAAGCATGCCACCTGCCCTCTATCCCTTGATTACAGAACAATTCTCTGCCATTATCGGC